>CAYLVL010000123.1:0-8053 GCA_964387135.1 uncultured Planctomycetota bacterium | reverse complement strand
GCCTTTTGATATGCATGCAGGGCGCGCTCGAACTCCCCGCGACTTTCCTCCACAACGCCGAGATCGTACCATGCGACCGCGAAATCCGGCACAATCTCAACCGCTCTCCGGAAGCTCAGCGCCGCTTCCTCGGTAAGCCCCCGACGTGCATGGGCGAGACCGAGGATATGGTGCGCGAGTGCGTTCTGCGGATCGGTGCGCACGACCGCCGAAGCGAGAACGGACGCTTCGTTGTACTGCCCCGACACAATCATCGAATAGGCCTGCTTGAGCTGCTGCTTGTGCTCTCCACCGAGATCGTCGATAAGACGACTCGCGGTCCCCGCTGATGATCTGGTTGCCGTGAGTCCGACCGCGAAACCGAGGAAGAGCACGATCAAAAGGGGCAGAGCACGAAGCGTGTTCTTGAGATCATCGGATGGCTTCAGACCCCAGTCGTCGGGGTCATACCATGCGCCTTTACCAAAAGGCCCGCTTCCCCTCTTTTTTCTGCGGTCGGTCATGCCTCTCAGTCGTTGTCTCCGAGGAGATACGGAATGATGCTGCGATTCAGGTTATTGATCTGGCTCATGAGCATAACCTGGCTCTGGAGGCTGGTCATCGCTTGCGCTTCCTCCATGATATCCGCGACCATGTTCGTGTCGCGAATCGTGCTCAACGCGCTGAGCGTGTCGATCCGTGTCCGCGAGATGGTATCCAGGGCCGATTCGAGACGGTTCTGTCCGGCCCCGAGTTCGGTGCGGAAGCTCAGCACCTGATCGAGTGCGTCCGATGACTGACTGACCGCGGCTTCCGCGCCTTCCTGCGTGGTCACATCGATCTCGTTCAGCCCGAGCGACTCGGCCGACATCGCTGGCCAGTCGATCGTCATGTGTCCGGACGGGTCGGTGCCGATCTGGAACGTCTCCGTCTCGCCGCTGAAAATTCTCTGCGAGTTGAATTCCGCCGATCCCAGGGTGTAGTCGATGTTCTCCCTGAGCTGGGCGATTTCCTCCTGGATGGCGTGGCGGTCGGCGTCGGTCAGGGTACCGTTGGCCGCCTGGACGCTGAGCTCCCGGATGCGCTGGAGATCGTCTGTCGTGCTCTGGAGGTAGCCTTCGGCTGTCTGGATCTTGCTGATGCCCATCTGGGCGTTTCTTGCCGCAACGGCAAGGGCGCGGGACTGGGATTCGAGACGGGTGGCGATGGCAAGCCCGGCGGCGTCATCACTCGCGGTGCTGATCCGCTGACCGGTCGCGAGGCGCTGATGGACATCCATAAGCTGCCCGCTCGTTTTCATCATCTCGCTGAGCAGCATGTTGCCCATCAGGCCCGATATGCTGTTGAAGCTGATGCTCATTCTCTTCCCTCCAGGACATGATCGAACGCGCGCAGCATAACGCTTTCACCCGCTGCGGCGGGTGGATGGTTCTCAGAATGTGATCACTATTAGTATCCGGGTTCGCACGGGGACATTTATGATAAAAACAGGGACGGGATGAAACGGGGACACCTTTTCGCCTGAAAGGCGAAGAAGATGTCCCTGTTTTTTTCTCTAACGGAACGCCGGCTTCCAGCCGGCCGGAACGCCTGCCTCCGGCAGGCCTTCTAGTACCTACCATCCCGCGTTCGGAAGGTATTTCAGCAGGAATGCGTCCGCGTCTCCGTTGGAAGTATGATCGTCGGTTCCGGCTTCCGGCTCGAAATCGATCGTTTCCCGGAAATCGCCGGTGCAGTAGACGTTGTTATTGCTGTCGCAGGCTACGGAATAGCCTGCATCGGATTGCGCCGATCCAAGCGATCTGGCCCAGACATGGTTGCCCGCTGAATCGAGCTTGGTGACGTAGATATCATCGGACCCGACCGATGTGTGGTTCTCGAACGCTCCGCTCGGGTCGAAATCGACGGTGTCTCTGAATGCCCCGGTAACATAAACGGCATTTGTTCCGTCTATCGCGAGCTGCCGGGCATCGTCGTAATCGACACCGCCCCAGGTAACTGTCCAGTTGTAACTGCCGGATGAATCGAACCTGCTCAGGAACGCGTCATGGCTGCCGTTTGAGATATGATCGTCCGTAGTCGCACCTGGATGAAAATCCACCGTACCGCTGAAGTACCCGGCCACGAAGATCGCTCCCGCGCCGTTGATCGCAACTCCGCGCGCAAAAGCTGAACCCGGGCCTCCCCAGGTGTTCGCCATGACATACGCGCCCGATGAGTCCAGCTCGCTGAGGAAGATGTCCGGGTTCCCGACCGCCGTGTGATCGTCCGTGCCCGCGCCGGGATCGAAATCGACTGTGTCCCTGAATGTGCCGACCGTCCAGACGTTATCGGATGAATCCACCACCACTCCGGTGCAGTCATCGGCCATCGATCCTCCCCACGATCGCGCCCACTGGAAATCGCCGGTGGAATCGAACTTCGTGACGAAAACGTCGTATGAGCCTACCGGCGTCAGGTTGTAGACATCCGAGTCGGGATCGAAGTCCGCCGTATCCTGGAAAGATCCGACTACATACACATCGCCCATTGAATCGATCGCGATGTCCTCGGCGTGATCGTTTGCCACGCCGCCCCATGTGCGGACCCAGAGAAGGTTGCCGCTCGAGTCGAACTTGCTGAGGTACGCGTCGTCGTCGCCGACCGACATGTGCTCGTCCGTTCCCGAGCCGGGATCGAAATCGACCGTCGCTCCGAAATAGCCTGCGACGTAGATGTCGCCCATTCCGTCGATGGCGATCGCCTGCGCATTGTCGGCATCGCTTCCTCCCCATGTCAGTGCCCATATGAAGCCTCCGGACGAGTCGTATGTGCACAGGAACGCGTCCGCTCCGCCGACAGCAGTGTGGTCATCGGTTCCGGTTCCGGGATCGAAGTCGACGGTGTCCTCATACGTGCCGGCAACAAGGATATTGTCCGATGAGTCGACTGCGAGCTCCTGTCCACCTTCCCATCCTGAGCCGCCCCACGTCTGTGCCCAGCCGGCTTCGGGTACGTCGACAACCGTGATGCTCAACTGTGCCACTTCCGGACCGTAGCTGTCCGACGTCACCGTCACGGTGATGGTGACGCTGACATCCGCACCGACCGCCGCCGCCGTGAATGTGCAGGTCGCGCTGGTGGGGTTTGTGAATGTGCCGGCGGACGGTGGATTGCACGCCCACTGGTAAGTGATCCCCGTGTCCCCGCCCGCCGTAATGCTGAACTGGACTGCTGCGCCCTCATTGACGCTTGTCGGGCCCTGAATGGCGCCGACTGTCAGACCGCCTCCCCCGCCTCCCCCGCATCCCATGGCAAGAAGGCAGAAAAGGACCGTGAACAGACCCACAATTCTGTTTTTCATCGTGATTCCTCCTGGTCTCGTTTTGGACGGTGGGTTCCCCCCTCGCTACACCGTACCCGCCTCTGAGTTGACTTCCTCGTCAACTGGTACAAGGCATTATGTGGGCGATTGACGGGAGTGTCAAGGATGACTGGCAGTGAAGGTTGCAGGGATCCAGGATCGGCTGCACTGCAAATGCATGGTATCGCTTGATGGAGCGGGCAATCACGGATATCATGACCGTGATGGGCGTGCCTCCTGAAATGCATCCGGAGACCGAGTCGGGAATCGCCGCGCTCAGCCGCAATGAGCGTATTGCGCTGATCGTGATTTTCCTTATCGCGCTGGGATATGCGGGATGGAAATATTTTTCGGGGAGGCAGACCGCGGTCGAGCTGGGCGAAGATATCCCCTATGAGGGGGGCGGCATTGTGGTGCAGGTTGAGGGAGCAGTTGAGAATCCCGGAATGGTTTTTCTGCCCCATGGATCCCGGCTGGGAGATGCCGTCGAAGCAGCGGGCGGATTCACGTCCCAGGCTGACACCTCGGAAGTCAATCTCGCTCATCCGCTTGAGGACGGTGAAAGGATCGACATCCCCTACGCGGGCGACTCCCCGGGCTCTCAATCCCGTAGCGGGGATGTCTACTCGCTTGAGTTCCGGGAGTATCTTATCCCGGGTGACGAGAATCTCATAAGGGACGATTCTCATTCTTACGGAGGCTCGTCACTCGTCAATATCAACACAGCCGACGAGGCGGAGCTTCAGACACTCCCCGGGATAGGCGAGGAACTCGCGCAGAGGATAGTCCGCTACAGGGCTTTTTATGGTCAGTTTGAGCGGATCGAGGACATCATGGAGGTCGAAGGCATCGGAGAGGGCAGGTTCGATGCGATCAGGGACCTCATAACGGTGGACTGACTGTCCCCGTTTTTTCTTTCCTGTTATAATCGCTCCGTCATGGCAAAGGGCGACAAATGTCCCTATTGCGGCGGACGCGCTGACCGCATCGAGGGTCGGGTCGGCTGTCAACCGACACACCTGTCTTTCGGGTACGGCGAGCGCCTGTGGAAATGCCGGAAGTGCGGTGAGGTCTTCAGCGTATGCTACGCAATCCCGCCCAAAGGCGGGCGCAGTGACATGCCAGAGCCTCATAAGGGGATCATCAAGGTCAGCTTCACCGAGGGCGTGCGCGGCTATGCTGATCCTGTCGTGCTCCGGGCCGATGCGCCTGCGTTTCCTGAGAAAGCAGCACAGGATTCCCTTGCGACCGAAGAGAGAGAGGTTCCCGAGGGTGAGGCCGAATGAGGGAGTGGCTGGTCATATGGTTATCCCACTTCCTTCGCAGCCTGTTGGGACGCACCTCATCTCCTGCCACTGAAGCGAAGGAATCGGAAAAAGAAGAGCCCGCCAAATGCCCGATCTGCGGCGAGGAATGGGAAAAGGGCGAGGTATTCTGCTACCACTGCGGCTACGAGGAGAAGGATAGGGAACTTACGCTGTTTCCGCCGCCCGAGCATAGCGGCGCTCTCGTCGACCCGGACGGCGTAATCGACAAAGAGTCGCGACAGGCTCTTTCAGAAAAGCTTCGGGATATCGGCAACCGAAAAGGCCTTGATGTCGCGGTACTTGTGATGCCTGAAAAACTGAGAACCGAAATGAACGATCCGGAAAAGCCGGGAAAGCGGAGCCTGGAAGGGATCGCTCACTGCCTTTACAATTCATGGCAGATGGGAAAGGAAACCGATCTGAAGGGCCTCTTGCTGATCGTCGACCCATCGGGATCGACTCGGGTACTGGCCCAGGGCAGGAAAGGTCCGGGCATCGGCGGTACGGCCTTCAGGGAATGGTACACATCCTTACAGCCACCCGAAGAATCAGCAGACAGAGTGACTCTCCTTCGCAGGGAACTGGATCACATCGCGGACAAAATCGATAGCCTCTGAGGGGAACAGGACGCGGCAACCGGCGCCCCTACAGATGCCGGCCGGGGGCCGGCGGTCCTGGCCGCCAGCGGCGGGCGCTTCAGGAATCCGCAAAGCCGCTGCTCGCCGCGCCCTTGGTTCGCCAGCCCCGGACGGCCTTAATGCACCCTTGGGAAGCCTTCGTCGATATAAAGCAGCGGATACATGAACACCTTGTCCCTCTGAAAAAGAACGCCCAGCACTTCCACGGTATCATCCGGGATATCTTTCGGTTCCGCTCGAAACCGCTCAAATCCCCTGTAACCGGTCATCATCGGTGTCAGCGCCCTCGCGGGAATCATGAAATCAGCTTTGCGGTCAAGCTCAGAGATAGATGTCTTGCCTTTGACGATATCAAAAGCCGCACCGCCGACCTCGCTCTCGAGAGCAATCGCGCCGCTCCAGTTGTGAAATCTCGATTTCGCCAGTCGCTCGTCGAATCTGTCTTCCATCCCCTTGAGAAGCGGCAGAGGATCGATGATCCTGACCATTCCTCCCCATGTTCCCTTCCAGATGTCTTCAGGAGATGCGATCCGCGCGCCAAGATGATAGAGCCAGGACCCGACAGGCATGTCGGGATGGTGGCAGATATCAAGCCTGTCGATTCCGGGATACGCTTCGAACAGCCCCAGAACGAGATTCCTGGCTGAATTGAGCGACGGACTCGCGATCTCCCAGACCTTCGGCGGATCGCCGCACACTAGCGCGTAGCCGCCCATCGGGTCCTCCGGCACCCACCACCTACATAGCTCCTCCTCCTCGGTCACCTTGAAATAATGCTCCCATTGCTCGTCGGAGCGAACCTGGCAGCCGTTCAGATCGGCGTTATATGCCCGGTACAATTTCTTGACCCACCAGCGATCACCGATTTCCGCCTCCCGAATTGTCCCGACACGTTCCCAGTCTTCCGTGCACGATTTGGGAAGGCTGACATACGGCGTCATGTGATGCGGGTACGCGTAGTAAAAATGAAATCGCTCGTAGAAGTCCGGTATGCCCCACAGGAAACAGAACGGAATTCCCTCCCGCTGCATGGTCTCGATCCAGTCGTTCATCAGCGTCGTTGCGTAGCCCTTGCAGCGATGCTCCTCGTAGGTTCCCACAAGCCCGATCTCTCCGATCTCGATCTTCGAGCCATACCATGAAACAACGTGCCTGAGCAGACTGGTACCCGCGACGAGCCTGTCGTCTTCCAGCAGGAACCTGTGATACTCGGGCCTGTTGCTTGCAGGATTCCGGAGGAACACTCGATCGCAGAAGCGGTCGTCGATGCTGTGCAGGCTCTTGTTCAGCTCCCTGAGTTCTTCAAGCCTGTCATCATCCGCAAGGGAAAGGATTATGGATTCTGTCATGGTTCTCAAGCCGGTCGCAGGCCAGCCCTGACGGGGCCGCTGACTGCTCCTCAATCTCCCTGGAAATCCGGAGCAAAAAGATAGCACGTAATTCCGGTATCTGATATAATGAGAACAGGAATTTAGGGCATTCCTGCTCTGGAAGGAGGTGCTATTGGCGTGAGACGTCTCCTGATCGCAGGCGTGATGGTTTGTCTGCTTTTGGCGGTTGCATGCGCCGATGGCACTTCCGTTGACCCTGCGTCTCCCCAACTGCCCGAAATTGAGGAAACCACACCAAGAGCCCCGGATGCAATCGCGCCGGGACATGCCCTTATCGGATTCTACTCCGTAGCGATCGATACGATCAGCGGCGAAGTCACCGTAACTCCTGCCAGAGCCGCGCACTGGCACCTCAACGCGCTGAGACTTCTCGAGCTGCCCGGCCGAGACTCCCGCGTCAGATTCTCCAACGTTCAGCTTACAGGCCGCAAGGTTGATATCGACGTAACCCTCTCCAACCCGTTCGGCGGTTATCCCTACTATTCCGGCTTCGACGTCAAGGGAATAGTCATCGGCCATGGCGACCAGGTCGACTACACCGACCGGTCGCGCAGGTGGGCCGGAGGTCCGGACGGTCTGAGGGTCATGAACGCCGATGGTTACACCAGATGGTGGAACCCGGTTGAATTCCCGGACAACGGCATGATCTTCTCCTACACGGACGGCCGATACGGAGTCCCGCACGAAGAGGCCTGCTTCGATGCCACCCTTTGCGGCTACAAGGTCTTCGCGGGATCGCTTGACGCCGATGATTCCATCACGAGGCTGCTGGCGTTCCCGCTTGATCATCCCAACGGCCGCGCGGTGTTCGACTCGACCGACGTAATCACCAGACACTACGAGCTTGTCTTTCCGGGTGCGGGAATCGGACCGCTGCTCGTTTTCAACTACGCAATAGATGCGTGCCATGCTCTTCCGCCTGATTACGAGCTCGGTGAAGCGATCGAAGTCCCGGAGGGTTTCCCGCCCGACGCGAATCAACCGGAGCCGTTTGTGCTGGATGTCAACATCCGCTCGAACACTCTCTACTTAAGCAGCGAGGGTTGCGTCGGCGGACATATCGATCTCCTTATCAGGGTCAGCGACTGGCAGGCCCTGCTTGCAGGAACCCCCATATCCGAGCAGGTCGAGTCGATCGAGGTCACATCCCCGACCCTTTTCGTGGGAACCCGGACGCCTGAATTGACGCGCGACTGGACTCCCGCGGAGCCGTGGGCCACCTACGAGTTGCAGATCGAGGGGCTTTCCCCGGACGGTCTTCTCGATCAGCAGATCCTGGTGACCGTGGTCTCCGCGGAAGGCGACTACCAGCCGGAGGTCACATCCTACGACGAGGCACCGCTATCGAGCTTCTATGTGGCCCGGATACCTGTCTCGCCGACATCACCCATCGGC
>CAYLVL010000122.1:0-8113 GCA_964387135.1 uncultured Planctomycetota bacterium | reverse complement strand
AATATCGACGCCATGCGAGCAGGAAATTACGATTTCGCCGCCAAGCGGCCTAGATGTTATGATGGTAGAATAGTCTCGCGATCGGATTCATGTCTGCGCTTGCGGAGAAACCCGGACCGAAAACGCCGGTGGGGGAAATCCCTCCCGATCCCGCGACCGATCCTGCCGTCCTGATCTCCGTCGCGATTCCGCTGAAGAACGAGTCGGAAACTCTCGTCGAGCTCTACGACCGCATCGCGTCCGTTTTCACCCGGATCGGTCGGCGATTTGAAGTGATTTTCGTCGATGACGGCAGCACCGACCGAAGCTTCGAGATTCTCAAGAACCTCTATCTCGAAAATCCCGACACAGTTCGAGTCATTAGATTCCGGGGAAACAAGGGTAAAGCGGCGGCGCTGGCGTCGGCGTTTGATCTGGCCGAGGGTGAGATCATCATCACCATGGACGCCGATCTTCAGGATGATCCCGCCGAGATCCCGCGATTCCTAGAGAAGCTCGCCGGCGGCGCGGACCTCGTGAGCGGTTGGAAGAAGCGCCGCCACGATCCCTGGTTCAGGGTCGCGTCCAGCAGGTTCTTCAACTGGGTGGTCAGCATGGCCGCCGGACTGAAGCTCCACGACTACAACTGCGGCTTCAAGGCATACCGCACCGAAGTGGTCAGGGAAATCAACCTCTACGGCGACCTCCACCGCTACATCCCGTTCATCGCGAACTCGCGCGGATTCGTCGTGGATGAGATTGTCGTCCAGCACCATGCCCGCAAGTCAGGACGCAGCAAGTACGGCTGGGATCGCTACTTCCGCGGATTCTTCGATCTCTTCACCGTCATCATGCTCACCCGCTTCAGCCGGAATCCGCTACATCTTTTCGGCTGGATAGGCTCCGTCATGGTCCTGGCCGGTCTTATCATCAATCTCTGGCTGACCTGGATAAAAATCTGGGGCGCATCCATCGGCGACCGTCCCCTTCTCATTCTCGGCGTGCTTCTTATGGTTGTCGGGATCCAGATTTTTACCATCGGCCTTATCGGCGAGATGATCAACTCCCTCAGGCCTCGCGATGAAAGCGATCGCCCGATCAAGACCGTCCTGAAATGAGCGCAGGCGACGAGCATACCGCCCCCGATTCGGAAAAGGCGCGGGCGGTCGGCGTTGTCATTCTCAACTACAACGGCAGGGATGTCCTTCCCGGACTGCTTCGATCCCTCGAATCGACCGACTACCCGCACTTCCGCGTGTTTCTCATCGACAATGCCTCTACCGACAACTCTCTTGAATCCGCGCAATCATGGCTCGACAAACTGCCAATGGAAATCGTCCGGAACGACAGGAATCTCCTTTTCAGCGCCGGGAACAATGTGGGGATCGAGCGGGCTTTGGAATGGGGAGCGGATTATGTCTTCCTTCTGAATAACGACACGATCGTCCCCGGTCCGCTGATATCGGAGCTTGTCGAGTTCATGGAACGGACGCCCGATGCCGGAATCTGCGGTCCGATGATCCATTTCGGAAAACCTGAGGGCGCTATCTGGGGCGCGGGCGGACGGGTATCCACATGGTGGGGGCTCGTTCGGCATCGCGGGATAAGACAAAAGGATATCGGGCAGTTCTCGAAACCTGCGGTCGTGGACTATGTCTCCGGCGCGGCCATGATGATCCGAAAGGCGGTAATCGAGCGGATCGGGATGCTGGATGATGCCTTTCCGATGTACTATGAGGACACCGACTTCTGCTTTCGCGCAAGGAAGGCAGGCTTTACATGCTGGTATGTCCCGACATCGCCGCTTGTTCATCTCGTAAGCGTTGCGGCGGGCGGACAGGCGTCGGGCTTCAAAGTCCGAAGGCGCTTTTCCTCGGGCATGAGGTTTTTCGCGAGACACGCTCGATGGTGCCAGTGGCCGACGATCATATTGGGGCAGGTATACGAGGCGATGCGCGTGGGATTGCTCATTGGTCGGGGCGGACATAAGGCCCGGTGAAGATTACGCAACCAGTGCATATTCGATGCCGACTGTACTATGCATAGCCTACCTGTTTCCTCCACGTGCGGGAGTTGGCGTACAGCGCATCACGAAATTCGTCCGCTATCTCCCCGACCACGGCTGGAATCCGATTGTCCTCACTCCCAAAAAGCCGAAGGGCAGCTTCCCCATCGATGAGGGCTACCTTGCCGAGATACCGGAATCGGTCAAGGTCCACACCGCGCCGAGCTGGGAGCCGTATCATCTCTATCGAGCGCTTGGCGGTACGAAGCGTCAGGACACGGCCGATTTTCGTGGCGTCCTTGAAGGCGGCAAACGGCTGGGCCTGATGGGTAGGATGTATTCCGCATTCCAGGCCGCCTTTCTTATCCCCGACCCGAAAATCGGCTGGTTCAGGCCCGCTCTGAGAGAGGCGAGGCGGATCATCGCTCTGAACAAGGTCGATCTGATATTCTCCACGAGTCCCGAGGCGACCGATCATGTCATTGCCCGTGCTCTGGCAAGGGAGACCGGACTTCCGTGGGTGATGGACTTCCGCGACCCGTGGACCACAAGTCTTTACGCAACCAGGCGGCCATCCTGGGCCAAACGAAAAGAGGAAGCTCTCGAATTAAGCTGCCTGAGCGAGGCATCGGCGATCTCGGTCGTTCAGTCGAGATATCGAGACGAGTACCTTCAAAAATACCCGTCGCTTCAATCGCAAGTCGGGAAATTCCACGTCCTGCCGAACGGCTTCGATTCGAACGACTTCGCAGGGATCGAGCCGAGGGGATTCGATCGCTGGAGCGTCGTCTACACCGGCTCGATCGGCTACCCTCGCGATCCGGAGCCGTTCTTCATCGGCTGGAAAATCGCGTGCGAGAGGTCGTCCGAGTTCCGCGAGAACGCGGGATGCCTGTTCATGGGCGAGTTCGACAGCCGCTTTCACGAGCTTGCGCCGAAGTATATAATGGCCAACCTGAATGTGGAGGGCTTCAAGCGCCGTGAGGCCGTCTATGCAGCGCAGCTCGGCGCGGGAGCGCTCCTGCTGATCGCTGAAGGATACGTTACCGGCAAGGCGTACGAGTACATCGCCGCCGGACGACCCATCCTTGCGATCACCGAAGGCAGCGATCTTATAGAGCTTCTCGAAAGGTCCCGATCGGGCCTGAGCGTATCGCCCGGCAATCCTGAAGCGATTGCTGATGCTCTTATCGATCTTTACTCGAAGCGCGAAAGCCCATTTCAACCTGATGGAGACTACATTGCGCGCTTCGATCGTCGCCGCATAACGGGCGAACTGGCAGACCTTTTCAATGACCTTATCGCCCGACAATCCTCCTGATTCCACCGGCTCGCTGGCGCGCGACAGTGTAGGCACCATCCTGACCAACGGGGCGCTGTTTTTCGTGGGGATCATCATCTGGATCGCCGTCGCGCGACTGCTCGGACCGGTATGGCGCGGCGAGCTTGCCCTTGTGATGATCGCTCCCGCAATCGTCCTGAAGATGGGCACATTCGGCTACGACCAGGGCATGATCGTCATGGCAGGGAAGGACCGCAAATCGCTCGGCGCGCTCACGCGTACCGGCGTTATGCTTGGTTTCATCGCGGGTCTCCTCTATATCGCCATCCTGATGGGCTTCATGTGGGGATTTCCGAAGACCTTCTGGCGAATCACCCAGGTATGGCTGCCGGTACCGTTCCTGGTGATCTCACTTGCTTTTCCACTCCACATGATGACTATTGCCTACGACTCCGCGATCTACGCCGAGGATCGCATCGCAGCCCGCAACCTGAAGGAACTCGTGGTCAACCTGGTCATGCTGGCGGTTATCCTCGTCGCTGTCCTCGGCTTTGACCTGCTGGTCCTTGGCGTTGTCGGAGCCTACATCGTCGCGAATCTGGTCAGCCTGAATTACGCATGGTTACTTGTGCGCGGAAGAGTCCCGCTTGGAGGCGGACTTGATCCAAAGCTCGCCGGGGGCGCTATCAAGCTCGGATTTCCGGTCTACCTTGCCCAGGTCGCATCATTCATCATGCTGCCGGTCATGATGATCGTCCTGTCCCTCATGCTTCCCGGGGACAAGGTGACCAATCTGGCCAGGATCGCGTTCTTCACGATGGCCTACCAGATGGTCGATCGCATCCTGCCCATAACCCGCTCGGTTGCCTTCGCGTTGCTACCGAAGATCACCGCCGCGAGCGAAGCGGACGCTGGCGAGCTTGCAGCCAAGGCATCGCGCCACACACTGATCGCGTCGCTCATCCTCTTCGCGATTCTGGCCGTCTTCATGCACCCGATTGTCTATGCGCTTCTCGGCAGAAGATTCCTTGCAGTTGCGCCCGCATTTGCGATAATGGCGCCCGGCGGGGTGGCGCTCTCGCTGGCCGGGGTATGGTCGGCGCACCTGCTGGCGAGGTATCGCCCGCTGATGGTCGCCCGCGCGGGAATCATCGGCGTGATCGCGGCCCTGATCGTGGCGGGGCTTGGCTTCAGGTACCTGCCCAGCGGACGCGAGGTGCTTGTGGCCTCAAGCTCGGTTGTCATCGGCGCTTTCATTAACGCCGGACTGCTTCTTCCCGCGTTCTGCCGGGCAGGCCGAATAAGCCCCTCCGCCGCCCTCGTACCGACCCTGTCGGATCTCAGGGAATGGCGACGCATACCGGGCTTCATCGCCGAGTTGATCAGGAGAAGGAGATCATAGGCGCGCGAGCTTGATCCCATGCCGGAAGAACCGCTTACATACCAGGATCGACCCCTAAGAATCACCTATGTCGCCGACGCGTGGAATGTCCACACCCACAGATGGGTCGGCTACTTCAAGGATCGCGGCTGTGAAATCAAGGTCATAAGCTACCGCCCCTGGGAAATCCCCGGCGTCGAGATCTATGTCCACTCCATCCCGCCGAATGGCATATCGACCGTTCCTCCCTTCCGGCAGCTCTATTACCTTCGCGACTACATGAGGGTCCGCTCGAGACTCGAATGGG
Source organism: uncultured Planctomycetota bacterium (assembly GCA_964387135.1). Lineage (GTDB taxonomy): Bacteria > JAJVIF01 > JAJVIF01 > JAPKYR01 > JAPKYR01 > CAYLVL01. The sequence continues at coordinate 3,159 of CAYLVL010000122.1, read as the reverse complement.
CCGACATCGTCCATGTCCATTTCATCTATCGCTTCCGCTTCAATCTTGTCTACAAGGGCCTTCCCCGCCTCATAGTGAGCACCTGGGGATACGATGTCGTAGGCGAAAGCGACAAGCCGGAGCCGGAAAGCCAGACCTACTGGAAGAAGTACGTGTTGAGGCAGGCTACCGTTCTCACCGCCACGACCGAGTTCCTCGCACGGGCGACCCGGGAGTATGCTCCCGAGGGCAGGGAGATCAAGGTCATTCCGTTCGGCGTGGACCTCGATCGCTTCGATCCCGCCCGCTACCCGCAGGGTCGCGATGAGGACCAGCCGTTCAGAATCGGCTTCCTCAAGCACCTGAGGATGAAGTACGGGCCGGACGTCCTTATCGAGGCGACACGTGTGATACGCGATCGCGGTTACCGTATCAGGACTATCATCGCAGGGGAGGGGGAGGACGAGGACGAGCTGAGGCGTCTCGCGAGAGACAAAGGAGTCGGCAGGATTGTCGATTTCGTCGGTCGAATTCCCCACGAAGAGGTGCCCGGTTTCCTTGCCGGACTTGATGTCTTCTGCATGCCGTCCAGATCAGAATCGTTCGGCGTGGCGGCGGTGGAAGCCGAGGCAATGGAGATTCCGGTCGTGGCCACAACAGTCGGCGGCATCCCGGAGGCGGTCGATGATGGTGTAACGGGCATGCTGGTCCCGCCCAACGACACCGTCGCCCTTGCCGATGCCGTATGCTCTCTCCTTGACGATCAGGGCAGGCGGCGGAGCATGGGAAAAGCGGGACGGCAATTCGTCCGGGAACGCTACGACTGGCTTGAGAACGCAGGTCGCATGGAAAGGCTCTATCGGTCTCTCATCGAGACGCAATCCTGACAATTTACATCAAATGGGTCAGGCCAACCCTTCGATCTGGTGCATCAGGAAGTAAAAACGTCTTTGACCTGATGAGACGGTATCAATTAACGTTTATTGGATTCTCTGGATATTATTTGCGAGAAACGTGGGTGAGCCCAAGAAGAAATACTATATGTTCCAGGAAGGGAATGACATCCTCTTTGTCATCAACATCCCTCCCTCCCAGGTAGATGAAGCGGTTATAAGGATCTTCAAGCAGGAAGTCGCCGCGCGAGGCCTCGATAATGTCATCTACCCCAATGTCGAGGAAATAATCCGCAATGCGGAGAAGGGCAAGCCGATCAAGATCGGCGGATTCGTATCGAGCGAGGAGCCGAAGGCGCCCGCGGAAGAGACTCAGGCATCTGAACAGCCCGAGGCTTCCGCCGAAGCAAAGCAGGCGAAAAAGCCCGAAACACCCGCTGTCGCCGTGGAGGAGAAAAAGAGCGAAGCCGAGGTCAGGGTGGTCGTCGATCCCAACGGCATGAAGGCTTACCTTGATGCCGTGGAAAAGGAAGGGACTCTGACTCGCGAAGCGGTGAGACGCGTTCTGGAGCAGGCGGGAATCAAATACGGAATCATCGAGGAGAATATCGGCAAGGCGGTTGAGGAATGGCCCTTCTCCCGGAAGATCCTCATCGCTGAAGGGTCCCAGCCCAGGACCGGGGAGCCCGGCAAAGTCGAGCTTGTGAAGAACGTGAAGGACAACCTCGCTCCCACCGTTACCCGGGACGGCTACGTTGACTTCAAGCGCCTGGACCTTATCTCGGCTATCGAGGCAGGCGAAGTCCTCCAGATACGGACGCCACCCACGCCCGGTATCAGCGGAAGCGATGTCTTCGGGAAAGTCATTCCAGCATCTCCCGGAAAGGATGTCAGGCTGAGCAAAGGGCAGAACACGGAAATCAGTGAGGACGGCACCAAACTGCTTTCAACCAAAGCCGGATTCCTGCACCTTACCCCCGACGGCAAGATAAACGTCCGTCCCGTCTATCAGATCGAGGGTGATGTCGACTACAGCACCGGCAATGTCGAATACCGTGGTGACATTCTGGTCAAGGGCGATGTCCGGGCGGGCTTTGAGGTCAAGGCGGGCGGGGATGTCCATGTATACGGAGCGGTCGAGGATGCCATTATAGAGGCGGGCGGAAATATCACCATCAACGGGGGCATTCTCTCGTCGGGCAAGGCCAGGATTAAGGCGGGGGGCGATGTCAGCATCGGTTTCATCCAGTACGGAAGCATCGAGGCGGGGGGCAGCGTCTATATCAGAATCGAGGCAATCGGCTCCACGATCATGGCCGGCAGGGATGTCGAAGTGCTCAAGCGAAACGGAAGAATCGCAGGCGGCACCCTTGTCGTTGGCGGATGGGTGGTCTCGCAGGTTATCGGCTCCGAGAAAGCCCCGCATCTGCATGTGAAATTCCAGACTGATCCCGATTCAGCGGAGGATCTTGAGAACGGCTACAAGTTCTGCTTCGTCTCAACGAGGTCGCTGGCGACCAGCATGGTCGTGCAATTCGGCATGGTCACCACTAACGTCCATCCTACCTCCGGTCCGATTACAATCCTCCTGCGGGACAAGAAGATCCTTGTCGAGGAACGCTTCGTCACCCCTGAAGAGCTCAAAGCCCTCGCCAGGGACCGCGATCCGGGCGGGCATTCAACCTGATACCCTTGATTATCAGCAATTTGGCGGCATACGGAGGGGTGACCTCCCGGTCGCCCGGACGGGCGGCTTGCAGCCGCCCGCAGTATCGGCCTATCTCTCAAGCAGTTTCTACTGGACCCGGGTTATCCGTCCCTCGACCCGCGGCGCGATCGGTGACTTCAATTCGATGTACTCCACGAAGACATCGGAAATGACGCGCCCGAAGTCGTATGGATTAATCGCATCTTCCACGAGAATCCGGTATCCGTCGCCGCCGCCTCGCAGGAAGCCCGAGGTGGCGATGTTGTACACATCATACTCGTTAAGCGGGCTGTAGCTCCCGTCATCGTTCTGGATCTGCACGTCCACAACACGGCTGCCCACCGGCCGGTCCGGATCCCATGTGAATTTGAGTCCTGCGAACTGAAGGAATCGACCGGTTCCCTCGTTGCGCGGATCCTCGGCTCGGCTGACGCTGAATTCGAGCAGTTGCCTGACCTTCTCCCCGGTGAGCTGAAGCGTCGCCATTGTGTCGGTGAACGGAAGCACCTCGAATACCTGCGCGAGAGTAATGTCTCCTGCCCTGATGCCCGACCGGATGCCGCCGCCGTTGTAAAAAGC
>CAYLVL010000121.1:0-8121 GCA_964387135.1 uncultured Planctomycetota bacterium | reverse complement strand
CTTCGCAATATCGAGCTTCCGGTGAGGGCGTGCGAGGCGTCACTGGAGCTTGCCAGATCGATCGTTCCCGTGCTTCCAACGAGTCCCGAGCAGGACCTGGTGAGAGACCTTACCGATCCGGCCAATGTGGAGGGGGCGTTGCTGGCGATCGAGGTGGACAAGTCGTTCGATCCCGGGCTCAAGTCGCTTCTATCAGCCGCGTTCAGGACCGAATGGCAAATCGTGCGACTCGACGCGTCCGCGGCCGACGGTCTGAAGCCCAGTATCGCGGAAGCGGAGGCTCATTTCTGCTATCCGCCGGGCGAGGATGCGGAGGCACTCGCGCGAAGGGTGATGGAGCCGCTGAAGTCGGACGGGGTATACCTCGCGGAGAAAACGATCATCGAGCCGAGCGAGAGCGAGATGTCGGGGGAAGTGCTCGCGCCGGTACGTGCGGCGCTGAAGGATGTGGACCCGGAATCGCGCGTTCTGACCGGGCTTTCGCCGTGGCCGACCGGTCTTGCGGCGTTGAGGCGCTACGGAACGAGCGTGTACGGCTGGGAGCCGTTCGCGGGCGCGGGGAGTCTTTCAGAGACGCTTCGCAACCGTGGGGGAAACCGCGAGGCGGTGGAACTGGAGGATTTCGCCAGGGAAGTACGGGCGATCTACTCATTTCTGGTCAGAACAGCGCAGTAAATACGCGCAATATCGTCCCGGGCCGCACAAAAATACCGGAACCGCAATTTAAAAATCCGATCGGGGCATCTAAAAAGTTGAAACCGCCCGGTTCTGGTTGACTCAGGGCAAAAATGATATCCTCTACATAAAGTTGAAGTTGAATTCCATTCCGGAGGTCTCTTGCCATGTTTTACCGATGCGCCACGATGTGTATCGTTGTATTCTGGACGGTGATGGTGGCTCTGGGCTGCGGTAAAGGCCCGGAGGTCGTATCCCCGATCGAAACCTCTTCGAACAATGCGCAGACCCATGTCAACCAGCATTTCTGCTGGGGTTTGTGGGATGTAGCCATCAACACGGAAACGGCCGAAGTCGAGGTCGTGCCGATTCGCGACGCTCATTTCAACGCGAATGTGCTGCGGTTCCTTCAGCCCCCGATTGCTCCCATTCAGCTTGTCACCATTGCGCTGAATCTGGGGGAATCCGACCTTGCCAAGGGCCTGATAACAATGGATGTCACGCTCAGGCATCCATTCCCGGGCAGGAAGATCTTCCGCGGCTTCGATGTTCGCGGGATCATCCTCGCTGATGGAGGTCAGAGAGGGCAGTACGACAGCGATGTGTGCTATTACGCGCCGGGAGAGACGGAGCTTACAAATCCCGACGGATTCACCCGGTGGTGGAACCAGGTTGAGTTCACGACCTTCGGCACTATCTTCGGTTACACCGAGGGCCACTTTGCAAACGGACGCTACACATCGACCGCGACGCTGAATCCCTACAAGCTGTTCGCGTACGATCTGGACATCAGTCAGCCGTACTACCAGCTCGATCCATCGCAGCGAGCCACGTTCCCCGCAATGGACGGTGTCGTGACTCGGCGCTACCGAATGCAGTTCGACACCACCCAGCAACCGCTGTTCCGCTTCAAGTACTCGATCGATGCAAGCTGGTCGCTTCCCGATCCCTCATACGCGCCGGACTATCCGGTGGAAGCGTACGACGAGATGGCGAACTGCCAGGAGCCCTACATGGTGAGGGTACCGGAGTTCATCGAAATTCCTTATTACGTGGACGAGTGGGTCGCAGGCGGCGATCTTGAGTTCCTGCTCACCATAGGCGACTGGCAGGCGACCGGCGGCAATGTGCTGGATCAGATATCGCATGTCTGGCTCGAGTCGCCGACGCTATTCGAGGATCCGGTGGATGTCAGGGACACGATGGAGTTCGTGGAGAGCACCACCGACACACAGGCGACCTACAGGATTCGCCTTGAAGACATGATGCCCGACGGTTTGAAAGGTCAGCAGCTCCTGATTACCGTCGAAAGCGCCTGGCCGGACACCTTTGAGCCCCAGATTGACGGGGACACAAGTCCGTTCACCTGGCCGGACGCTCCGCTGGCGGCGTATGCGGTCGTAGATGTTCCGATCACCAATCTCACGCCGGAGGGCGATTACGCCTACGTCTACTTCATCCCCGACTGGTGCGCCACCATGCGCCTCCAGTGCACGGCGGACGAAAGCGGCGAGTACTGGACGTCCGGTAACCAGCCCCTGCTCGCCAACATCATGAGCCAGAACGTCGAGGGTTACTACAACGACTACACACACGTCAAGGTCTGGCAGGGCAAGATGGTGGGCATCGACTCGCAGTCCATTAACGCCTTCCAGCAGACGTGCACAGACCTTGGCTACTCGCTCGAGAGATCCAACGAGGACTACTTCGATGCGGAAGGCTGCCGGGTCATCCTGGTTGTGGGCTTCTCGTGGCCGAACGCGCAACCGCCCGATCCGCCGTTTACCCAGGAGGAAGCCGCCGACATGCAGGAGTTCATCGACAACGGCGGGATTCTGTTCTTCATGTGCGAGGCAACCCGGTATTTCTACGTTGACGGCTTCACTGAGTTGTTCGAGTGGCTCGGCATGCTGATGGAGTACGGTGGTGGAGCACAGCCCGAGTACGAAGATGGCTTCACCAGGAATATCACATGGCACTGGCTGACCGAAGACGTGAATGTCTATCACTACTTCAGCGTCGGTCAGTGGATCACCCAGGACCCGCACGTGCTCACCTTGATCGCCACCAATGACGATGAGAAGGTGGTCCTGATGTACCCGCTGCCTCTTGAGTAAACCCGTCTGAAATCCCCGTCCTCCGGAATGGACGGCAGGATAGAGGACTTGTGAAACGACCTGGGAATGCAGTCCCGGGTCTTTCGCTTGCCCGGAGCGCCGCATTGGCTTAACATTGTCGATCAGGGAGAAGCCGGTAGTTCCCCGAAGACGCAGAATTTGAATCCCGGCGCTCTGGGGAATGCGATTCTATTGAGAAAACACTTGCCGGCAACCAGAGGAGGAAGACGCCGATGGCTGAGGCGGCCAAGTACAACACCGTCACCGAGATTCTGGAACATCTCACCACGCGCCGCAATGTAAGGGCATACAGGCGCGACGAGACCCCGTCAAGACACATTGTAAGGCTGATCCTGAATGCAGCGACCCGTGCGCCGTACCAGTCGCATGACGGGGAGCCGCCGTGGAAGTTCATCGCGACGGATGACAGGGGTCTGATAGGATCGATAGCAAGGCTTCTTGACCCGGAGGACTCGGGAGAGCCGGATTATCGCGTGCCGGAGTCTCCGAACTTCAATCCCGTGACCTTTTTCAAGAACGCACCCTGGGTGGTGGTGATGCTCTCGAAAATCCCCGATCCCGAGCGAGCACCGATGGAGGCACGGGATTCGATACAGTACGATATGACTGTGAGCACGGGGGCGGCGCTTGGGACACTGATGAGCGCGGCGCATGCGGCAGGACTTGCTGCGGCCTGGATCGGATCGTTCACCGCCGCTTCATCGAAGCGCGCGACGGCCCTTGAGACCCTTCTCGGCGTCAAGAGCCCCTGGCGAGTTCACTCCATAATCCCAATCGGTTATCCCGCCGAGAAGGGCGAAAAGCTCGAAGTTGAATTCGAGGAGATGGTGGAGTTTCGTTGAGACAAGACGCAGTCGTCGGGATGGGAAACAATATCGGTCCGGCGATCGGATTTCGATTTGGCGCAAGCCCGGATTGACAAACCATGGATAAACGCGACAAGGCCGAGATACTCAGGAGATACACCGAACGCTTCAAGGAGATGGGGGCAAGCGTTGAGGCGCTGGGGAGCGGCTCGAACGAGCACCAGACCATTCGCTATCGGGTGCTTTCGGAGGTCGGGGACCTGGGCGGTCAGACGGTGCTCGACGTGGGATGCGGTTTCGGCGGTTTCTACGACTACTGCCGTCACTTCGGACAGCCCATGACCTACACCGGCATCGATATAGTCCCCGCGCTTCTCCATGAGGCAACCAGACTGCATCCCGGCGCCACATTCATGGAGCTCGACATCCTCGATGCTCCCGACGATCTGGAATTCGATTACGTCGTCTCGTCCCAGGGCTTCAACAATCGTTTTACCTACTCCGACAACTGGGAAGTCGTCAAACAGGCCCTTGCGAAATGCTTCAAAATAGCGAGATGCGGCGTGGCCTTTGACATGATGAGCAGCTACGTGGATTTCAGGGAGGACCATCTCTATTACTTTGATCCATGCGAGGTCTTCGCCTTCTGCAAGACTCTCACCAAGCGCGTAATGTTGAGGCATGATTATCCGTTGTTCGAATTCTGTGTGTACCTGTTCCCTGACTTCAAGGGATGGCGGTCCGGATGAGTCATCCGGTCCGCAAAGCGGAAACGACCAGGGGAGGGAGCTGAACGCCATATGGTCCACAGTCAGAAGCACGACCGTAAGGGAGTGCGCGATCAACTGAAAAGCCCTTTCCAGCGGAAAGAGCTGCCGGTACTGATCACGGTGGATGTCTGCGATGGCTCGTTCGACCAGGGGGAGCGCAAGCAGAGATTCCACGCACTCATGGAGCTGATGCCCGCGATACGCGACATGCTTTTGCAGGTGATCGGCGATCGCAGCGGCAATGTTCTTCCCGTCACATGGTTCGTTCGCGCCGACATGCACGTGAAGGAAATCACCGGCAACGCGATGGGGCTGTTTCACGGCTGGAGAGACTTCTGGGATGATGTCAGGTCGAGAGGCGGGGAGGCCGCCTGGCATCCCCATCTCTACAAGCCACACGGACGCAAGTGGGTGCCGATTCGGGATCCACGGCGACTGAAATCCGCCGCCGACAGGATCTGGCACGAGATTGCAGGCGAGCAATGGAAGCCCCTCACATCCAGAATGGGCGAATCGGTAGGCTCCAGCGAGCTCATGAGCTTCCTCGATTCAATCGAGATAATCGCGGATGCATCCGCGCTGCCGGGACGCAGGAGGGACGACGGATTAAGATGGTTCGACTGGGAGGGAACCCCGGATCGACCCTACCATCCGGCCCGCGTTGACTATCGCAGGCCGTCAAAGGCCACCGCCGGGGGCGATCGCGTCGAGGGTGAGAAGCCGCTCGGCATACTTGAGATACCGTTCACCATGGCCCCGATTCGCGCTCCGTACGATCGCACCGATGCGCTGAAAAACCTGAGACGCTACATCGATCTGTCGTACGATTCCGACATCCTCCGGAAAGGCATCGCAGGCATATTCCGCGTAACCGACTACGTCGTCGTCGTTCTGCATCCAATGCAGACTGTCGGGAAAGAGGTTCCCGAAGGCGGACTCGTTGTGGGGGGGCTGGATACTGTCAGTCGGAACCTCGGGACAATCATCGGCACCATCCGGGACGCGAATCGCACTCCGAAGCTCATGACCATGGAGGAATTCGCAAGAGCCTGGCTTGGGACGGAGCGAACGGGCGAAGCCGAAGAAACCGACGACGGCAAGTCCGCTGAGAAACGGGAGCAGAGGGACCAGAGAGCCAAGGGCGGCACTCAGCGAACCAGAATCGAAACGGAAAAGGCGGCGAGGTTATCGACCAAAGGCGGGGTCAGGGCAGAGAACCGACGCCCCCCACGAGGTCCTCGAAAGCGGCGGGGATAATCAGGTTCCAGCGCTTGATGAGCTTGCCGGTACCCTTCGGGATCGCCCTGTCGAGGTAGTAGACGGGACCTTTCCTTGCACGCTTGTTGAGCTCCTTGATCACTTCCTCGTCCACTTCCCAGTTCTCACGGAAGAATTCCAGCGCGAAGCCGCACCGCACCATCGCACTCTTCTTGCCGATCTTCTCCAGGTACTCCATGAGGAGCGGGTAGTTGATGAATCCCAGCATGGAGAGATTGCGGAAAGCCCCGACAACACCGCCCGAGAGATCGAGCCGCGACAGGCAGTCGATGAAGGTGCGCTCCATGTCGCTCACCTTGACCTTCACACCCTTGTAGTCGAGATCGCGGAAGCCGAAGAAGTGTTTCGTCTCGACGGGGTAATAGGTGTGACTGCCGAACGAAAATTTTCTGAAGCGCTGCGGGACCGTGATCGCGATACGGGGAGGCGAGGTGGGAAGAATGCCGAAGAGAACGAGAGCGGTGGCGTGCGAGTAAAAATACTCCTTGGAGATCTTGCTGCCGACTACCAGCACGTCGGGCTGCCAGTCGGTGTTGCGATGCTCGAACGGGATCAGGTAGTAAAGCCCGCTCTTGACTCTGCGCGCGTAGCCGTGCTTGACAAGGTAGGCAACCGCGTTCCGCGCCTGCTGATCGTCGGGGAACAGCGGCTTGATTTCCTCAAGCGTAACCACACGCTGCGAGTAGAATTCCTTGTAAATGCGCGGGACCATGAAGCAATCCGAAAAATCGCGAGAAAAATCCGATTGAATTCCTCACTCTCCTTGCGCCGATGTGCAGGGCGCATCATTCTATCATAACCCCCGCCGCAATGAACCGAGAGAGTGAGGAAAGCGCAAAAAACAGCCGCTTGATTTCGGATCGGGAGGGTGATAAACTGTCCGTCCCCAGGTTGGTAGGAATATTAGCGCTTTATAGTTATTTATAGTACGCCATTTGAACCGGGCGCGGCGATGGGGCGCAGTACAGAGGGAGCGATTCTGTGTGCCGTGTGACCGGGGAGTAAAGGGGCTCCATAATGCTCGAGGATGGCACGAGAGCACTGTGGCGGGAAGTTCTCGCGGAGATTAAAGGCAGTGTCTCCGAACCGGTTTACAAAACCGCGCTCGAAAAAGCGGAGGTCCGCGTCGAAGAGGGTGGACGTGTAGTTCTTCGTTTTCCGGATCCTTTCATGCTGCGCATGATTACATCGGAAGGCTCTGCCTGCATTGAGGAGGCTTTCGCCCGTAAGCTGGGTGAGCCGTGTCAGCTCGAGCTGCTTTCCGAGCCGGACGAGGACGAAGATGAGGAATCCGGCTACAGGACGACCGAGATCATCAATCAGATCAAGAACGCCCGGGATACTCTTAGTCGCAGAGCGGAGGACGCCGGTTTCGCAGTTCTGGAGGAGGCGAGAGCTCATGCCATACGTCTGAATCCCCGCTACACCTTCGAGCATTTCGTGGTGGGCAACCACAACCAGCTTGCCGCAGCCGCGGCCCAGGCTGTGGCACGCGAGCCGGGCGATGTCTACAATCCGCTGTTCATCTTCGCGTTCACCGGACTCGGCAAGACGCACCTGCTTCAGGCCATCGGCCACGAGGTTCTCGTGGGCAATCCAGACTCTCGAATCTGCTACGTCACCTCCGAGGAATTCACCAACGAGCTCATCGACGGCATCAAGCACAGGGAGATGATGAGCGCGTTCAATCGGAAGTACAGGAACGTCGATGTACTGCTCATCGACGATATCCAGTTTCTCATCGGGAAGACCCAGACCCAGATGGCGTTCTTTCATACGTTCAACACGCTGCACGAGCTGGGTCGGCAGATCGTGATTACGTCGGATCGGCCGCCTGTCGAGCTTGAGACGCTCGAGGAGAGGCTGATCAGCAGGTTCGAGTGGGGGCTGACCGTCGACATATCGAAGCCCGATTACGAGACGAGGCTGGCAATCCTCCACCAGAAGAATGATGCGAGGAAATTCGGGCTTTCCTCCGACACGCTGGCGAGGATCGCGAGCTGTGTCGACTCCAACGTGCGCGAGCTTGAAGGTGCCCTGACAAAGGTCAGCGCGCACCAGCGGCTGAGCCAGTATCCTCTGACGCTGGAGGAAGTGGACGAGGTGCTTCTGCACATGCGCCGAACGCTCCAGAAGGGCGTCACCCCGATGCCCCAGCAGATAATCGAGGAGGTCGCGGCGTACTTCAAGGTGGGCATCGACGAGCTCTGCGGCGACAGGAGAACAGCGAGGATAAGCGTGCCAAGGCAGCTCGGAATGTACTTCTGCCGGGAACTCACGCATCTGCCCTTGAAGGACATCGGGCAGGCGTTCGGAGGAAAGGACCATACGACCGTAATCTATGCGGTCAATCGCGTGGAGGAGAGGCTGGGGGTTGACGAGGCGTTCGCGCAGGATGTGCTCCTCCTGAGAGCCAGGCTGCGCGACAGGTTTCGCCCGCCTGAGGGATAGTAG
>CAYLVL010000120.1:0-8198 GCA_964387135.1 uncultured Planctomycetota bacterium | reverse complement strand
GCGAAAAGCGCGGCGACAACTTCCGCACCTACTCAACCCGCACAAACGGCCGCCTCACGAAGGAGCAAATCAGGGAGTACCTGGTGGAGCACGGCTTGGTGGGGGCTGAGTTACAGATCGTTAATAGATAGCTGCTGGTCTTGCGCCTGCCCCCTTCAATGCTGTAGCATTTCGATAGAGGAGAACATCGGTCGCTATGGCAAACAAGGGAGTGCAACCGCCCCATGACGATCCGAAGCTTGCTGAGATCGTACGCAGGCTCGTAGCTGCTTTCAGTCCTGACTCGATCTACCTTTTTGGCTCACAAGCTCGCGGAGAAGCGGGTAGAGACAGTGATTATGACCTTCTAATGGTCCTGGCCCGTTCGGACCTGCCGAGATATAAGCGGGATCAGGCAGCCTTCCGGGTCTTATGCGGCGTCGGGGCGTCCAAAGACATTATTGTACTGACCCGGGACGAGTTCGATAGAAAGCTCTCCGTCGTCTCTTCGTTGCCGGCAACAGTCGAGCGAGAGGGGAGACTGCTGTATGCAGCCTGAGAAGGCCGAAGAAGTCAGGTCATGGCTCGACAAGGCCCGCAAAAGGATCTCAGAGCGGCTCAATTGGACCTGAAGGCAAGTCCGCCTCTCATTGAAGACGCTCTCTTTCATTGTCAGCAGGCGGCTGAAAAAGCAATAAAAGGTTTTCTAACTGCGAAGGATGTGGTTTTTCGCAAGACTCATGACCTTGATGAGCTTGGCTTGGCGTGCGAAGGCATCGATAGCACGCTTGAGACCGTGTTGGATCCAGCGAGGGAACTTACAGTTTTCGCGTGGGCATTTAGATATCCTGGAGAATGTGAAGCTCCGTCGCTCCCGGAAGCGAAGGCCATGTTGAGGATCGCTCAGAAGGTGTTTGACGAAATCCTCGCTCGAATCGAAGGGAACGGCCGCGGTCAATAATCTGTTAAGTTCAATCCCCGATTGGAAACCACGTCTACTGAATGATATGCTGGCGCCTTCTCGGTTCCCCTTTTACTACTGACATCGGTTTAAGGTAGAATAGCTGCGACTATGGTCGAGGTCGAAGCGAATCCGCGCACGCTCGTGGTCAAATTCGGGGGTCGGACTCTCCGCGACACCGGTCGCATCCACGAGAATGCAGGGAAGGTGGCCGCTATCGCGAAAACCGACCGGGTTCTGTGCGTGGTCAGCGCTATGGGCGACGACACCACCCGCCTGATCAACATGGCGCACGAGGTCACCGGAGGCAATCCGACGCCAAGGGACACGGTGCGAGTGGCGGCGTTCGGCGAGATGACCTCGGCCACCCTGTTCGCTGCGGCGCTGGAGTCGCTCGGGTGTCCGGCGAGGGCGGTTCTGCCGACGGACGAGGCGTGGCCGGTGATCGCGAGCGAGGCGAAAGAGGAAGCGCTGAGCAGGGAGAAGATCAACGAGGATCGCAGGCTGACCATCCACGAGAAGGAGAGCCGCGAGAAGGTTCGGAAAGAGATACTGCCGATGCTCGACAGGGGCATCACTCCGGTAGTCTGCGGCTTTCTCGCCCGCGACCCGGAGGGCAGGCTGACCACTTTGGGAAGGGGCGGCTCGGACACGACCGCGTTCCTTCTCGGCAAGCTGGTCAACGCGGACGAGGTGGTGATTGTCACCGATCAGGAGGGCGTACTGACAGCCGATCCGAGGTCGGTGGACAAACCGGAGAAGCTTTCGGTTATCTCGACTGACCAGCTCGGCAGCATGGCGCGCAGCGGCGCGCTGGTTCTTCATCCGCACTCTCTTGAGCACAAGACGCCGGACATGCGCGCCCGCGTGGTGCATTTCCAGAGCGACGACATCACTCAGGCCGGCACCCTGATCGAGGGATTCCTTCGAGCGACGCTCAGGTCGATCCCGTTCCCGCTCGCGCTTGTCAGCGTGGTGGGCGAGGAAGCGATCGAGGACGCCGGGCTTTTGAGCCATCTTGCGGGCAGTCTTGCGAAGGCGGATATCACGTTCCATGGATTCGCGGTGACCCCCGGCTACATGGGCATCTTCGTGCCGGAGACCCAGAGCGAGAAGGCCTACCACGAGATATACGACCGACTGAGAGAGGAAGCGAGCTTCAAGTCGGTGGCATTAAGGAGAAACGTGGCCCGGGTGACCATATCGTCGCCGAAATTCCAGGACCATCCGGGGGTCCTGGCCCGGATCGCGGGGCTCCTCACCGACAACGAAATCAATGTGATCGATGTGGTTACGCTCCAGGGCGATATCTCGGTCTACGTGGACTGGAGCGATCGCGAGGCGACGATCCAGTTGTTGAGAAGGCTTGCGGTCAGCGCCAGGCTTGACGAGGTTATTGCGGAGCGCACCTGATGGGCGCTCCGGTACAATACACGGCGGCGAGGCTCATCAGGGACAGGGTCGGGGTTGACTCCATCCGGTCTCCCTGATATCCTACCGCATTCATTGAACCGGGATTTTTCCCCGGGCGGTTTTGTGTGTGCGCTTGCGGACGCAGGCCATCTGGAAGCAACCGGAGGCGAAAGTGTTCAAGATTCTCTTCTATTTCGGCTCGCTGGAACTCAATCCCATGTGGCTGGTGATGGTGGTTGTCAGCCTTCTCCTGCTCGCGCTCGCGCAGTCATATGCCAGTGCGAGAAAGATGGCGATCAAGCCGGCCCTTGTTCTGAGCCTCGCGATCCTGGTCGTGGGAGATGTAATCGCGTATTTCCTTTTCATCACCCTATTCGAAGAGTACAACGACCCGAACTATACATTCCAGCATGTCTCGATCTACAGCTACGGCTTCATGCTGATGATCGCGTTTGTCGTCGGCACCATATGGCTGATCGTTCAGGGAAAGAAGGAGAAGCCTCCTGTCGAGGTGGACACGATCCTGGACCTGATGGTCTGGATAATCATCGGATCGATCATCGGCGCGCGTCTGATTTATGTGCTCACACAGTGGCAGGACTATGCTGCACAGAAGGAGAACATCCTGCGGATCACCGAGGGCGGGCTTTCGATCCATGGCGGCATTCTCGGCGGTATGGTGTTCGGTTGGGTTTACTGCAGAGTGAAGGGCCTGAATTACTGGAAGATGGCGGATTTCGTCATGCCGGGTATTCCTCTCGGCATGTTCATCGGGCGAATCGGCTGCTTCCTGAACGGATGCTGCTACGGCATCAGGTGCGGTGAGGATTTTCCTCTTGGCGTTGTCTACCCGAATGCCGCGACATGGCAGGAGAGGGGATTCGATGCTTCCCTGGCCGCGCTTTACGACGCAGGTCAGGCGGCAGTGGGGCAGTATGCAAGGCATCCTGTACAGCTCTACGAGGCCTTCGGCGCCCTGCTGATCTTCTGGTACCTCGTCAATTTCCGTAAAAACAAGCAGTTCACGGGGCACGTTTTCCTGATGTTCGTATTCCTTTACTCCGTGCTGCGGTTTATCGATGAGTTCTATCGCTTCGGCGATCCGGAAACCGGCGCCGGCTCGTCGGTGATCCTGTGGCATTTCATCACCATGGCCCAGCTCGCCAGCCTGATTCTGGGGATCGTTGCTTTCGTCCTCATGCAGGACCTGAAGCGAAGGGCGATGCTCGCGAAAATTCTCGAAGAGGGTAGAGAAGTGCCCGAAGAAGCTCCGGCTCCCGAGGAGGAGGAAGAAGAGATGGAGGGTGAAGAGGAAGGCGGCACGGAAGAATACACTCATGAGATCGTGGGTGAGACTGACGCAGGCGAAGGGCCTCCGGACCTGGCTGACATCGGCGACGATGAGGTTAGGGAAGGGGAGGATGCCGGCGAGGAAGAGGGGGAGCGTCCCCCTGATTAGGCACGATAGGTTGTTGCTGAGGCCCGGCGGAAAAAGTGCCTGAAGCCGTGAAGCTCGCGCGGCTCCTTTTTGTTCAGGTTATAATCAGCGGCATTAATACTAATTAAGAGCCTGGGGAGGATGATAGGTTCTTGACACTTCCGACCCGCGCTCAATATAATCGAAACGGACCTGTGATGCATGGATTCCAAGGCTGCGGGTCCGATCATGAAACGGAGAGTGGGAACGTATGCGAAGATTCATTGCTGTTTTCATCATGCTGACAGTGTTCGGCCTGCCGGTTATTGCCTCATGCGTGCCCAGCGGGTACGAGTCGGAGAATCCGAATCGCCCGCCGGACCAGCAGGTTCCTGTCGAGGATGAGGGCAACGGTGGCGGCGCTGCCGTTGACGAGAGTGAAGGCGGCGGCGAGTAGGCAGGGGAACGGAGCGTTGCGATGCATCGACCTCTTCGTCTGATCCTGCTGGTATCGGCATGCCTTTGCGTTGCCGCGCTGGTCGCATGCCCCAAGCCGGTCGAGCAGAACGAGCCCGGTCCGGGAGGGCTTCCGAGGGGCATAGTGGAAGGCGGAGTTGAATCCGCCGATGAAGCCGACTGGCCGCTATACGAGGGTGCCGAAAGGCGCGCTGCCGGGGTTTATGCGACACGGGACCCCATCGACGTAGTGACTGAATACTATACCGAGCTTCTGGGTATCGACCCGGAGGTTTCAGGCGAGCTGAACGAGGTCCGGACGTTCGTCACAGAGGACTTCCAGCTCGTTCTTATCGGGCTTGGTCGGTCCGGGGAAACCGAGATCAGGTTCAGCGAGCTGGAAGAGGGCAGCTGAACTCGAAAGCATCGATTGACTCAGTACACCCGACCGGCGGTCGGGTGGAACTTTTAGGATTGGAATACGTCCAACATCCCGAGCGGGCGTGATATGTTGTGTCGCCCGAAGGGATGACCAGAATCTTCCCCGTCCCGCGGGAGAAGGACATGGCGCGAGCGTGGAAGAGGAAACACGCATAGCCCGTCGGGATGCCGCCGAGAGCGCCATGGTGGTGCGGGCGCGCGACAATCGCCTCGTAACCCGCACCCTTGCCGGAGATGATGAGGCGTTCGAGGACCTGGTAAGGCTGTATTACGACCGTCTGCGAGCGCTTGTGTATCATCATCTGCACCGTGAGGACGAGCTGGATGACGCGCTCCAGGACATCTTCCTCAAGGCCTACCAGGCTCTTCCCCAGTTCAGGAAGCGATCCAACTTCTACACCTGGCTGTTCCGTATCGCCTCGAACTACTGCATCGACAGGCTTCGCAAGCGACGTCTGGAACTCGTCAGCCTCAACGGCTCGGATGAGCGTGACGCTATCGAGGCGAGGCTCCAGTCGAGCCATGCGTCGCCTGAGGAGAGCTACTCGTCTTCGGAGCGGGTCGAGATGGTCCGAAGAGCGCTCGGCGCGCTCGATCCAATCTACCAGAACATTATCGCTCTCAGGGAACTGGAGGGACTCAGCTACGATGAGATCTCGGAGAGCCTTGGTATCGGCATGGGCACGGTGAAGAGCCGTCTGGCGAGAGCGAGAGCCGAATTGAAGAAGATCCTTGAGGATATGGGTGTGATCTAGAACCGGAAAAGACACATGGATTGCCGGAAGTGTCAGAGCCTGTTGAATGCCTACCTCGACGGTGAACTCGAGGGCAGGCAGTTTGCCGAGCTGGAGCGGCATGTCGAGCGCTGTCCCGACTGCAAGGCCGAGCTAGAACGCATGATGAGGATGCGCGAGCTTCTGAGGGAACTCAGCGAGGTCGAGGTTCCTCTCGGTGCGCGTGAGGCGTTCATAGGCGCGTTGAGAGATCGGATCGAGGCCGAGGAGAAGCGCGCGTACCGGAGGGAAATCAACTGGCGACCCGCGCTGATCGGCGGAATCGTGGTCACTCTCATACTCATCGTCCTCGTGACCCTGCCGAGAACGAGACCGGCCCCGACGATAGCTCCTGCACCGGGCCTCAATGCGCTGGAGAATGCGCTGGTGGACTCGGTAATCGTCGGGGCGCTGCACAATCACATCCTTGCCACCTCGGGCGAGTTCATGTCGGATGCGCAAACGACGGCAGGTCAGTCGCTCGCAGTCTGGAAAGTGGTGAAACAAACACACGGTGAGTTGTTCGAGCCTGCGCCGGCCGAATAATCCTGGCGATAAGAAGATGTCCAGAGCGCTCAGAAATACCCTTTGGATTGTCGGGCTGATTGCGATCATCGTCCTGATCGCGATTGGCGCGTGCGCGTTCTGGACGCGCCCGAACCGTCTTGATTCCGCCGAATGCCACGAGCTTGTGAGAGCTGCCTGGTCTCGTTCACAGGAGGGTTTCTTGACGGGGACGCGGGAGGTCTCCTACCTCCTGGCAAACAGGCGTTACCGGGTGCGCAATGAGTATCCCGGTATATTGGGCGACTCCAATCCCGAAGATATCCTTTCCGATATCTTCCCTCAGGTTCAGATCAATGAGGAATTCGTCGACAGGCTGACCATTCATCATGCCGGAAGAGTGAGGGCGGCCGGTCGGACTTGTGAGAGAATCCGGCTGTCCCCATCGGGGTATTCCGGTGGAAGTCTGGAGCTGTGGATCGATCCCGGCAAGGGAGATGTGCTTGGCTGGCGACGGATCGCTCCCGACGGTAGCTGGGTGCGCGGCTACAGGTATCTGCGTGTTAAGGATTTTGCTGAGCGTGCAGGGAATGGTCAAGCCGGCGGCACTCAGGGCGATGAAGAGGAGAGATTAAGTCCGTGGTATGCGGAGAACATGCGGCTTATTCCCCGCGATGAGCTTGAGGAAATGGCGCGACTTCGTCCGATTGCGGTTCCGGACAGGCTTCCTCCCGGATTCCATCTCGTGGGAGCGCGTACGCTTGGCGCCTTCGAGCCGCCAGGCCAGTTCGAGGGCTTTTTCCCGGGCCTTGGAATAGGGCGATTCAGGGGGGGCGCGCTGGATGTGCCGGGTCAGTTCGGTCGTGCGGGAAACCAGTTGCAGGTGATTTACTCCGACGGTCTGAACACAATCTCGGTAATCCAGTTCCCGATCGGGAGGGTGTTGCAGGTGCATGGTGATCCGGGCCATATCGAGGCCGTTCTCAGAGCCAAGGCGGATGAAGTGCAGAGGGTATTTCACGTGTCGATGACAGCGCGGATCACCCCGGCGGGAGTCGTAATGCTGTTCGGGGATGTAGCAAGGGATGTGCTCGATGGAGTGGCCGACAGCATCCCGACAAGGGAATTGATGGGCTGGCCGGAGGGGCTGCCGCCGGGACTGGGGCCGGAAGGCGCTCCTTTCGGAGCGGGTGAGCCGCCAAGGCCGTTCCGCCCCGGCATGCGTCCGCCCGGACGCGATATCGAGGATCCGGAATAAAACCCGATTCCCTTGCTATTTGGAGGCAGGTGCCTTCTTCTTGCAGGAGAGGAGAACAATAACGACGGCAATCATGCACAGGTCGCCGACTATGCCTGAAAGCCCGCCTTCCGGACCGAACGCTCCGCCGGTAATCCAGTCGGGACCGGTCGCGAGGATGTGCCATTTCTGGGGATCGAGTCGTGCAATTCCCCCGCTCACCGGAAGCCCGGCGGCGATCAGCCCGAAGTTCCATCCAAAATGCGCACCCCACGCTACCCAGAGGTTTCCGGTCAGCTCCCTGAGAAGCGCGAGCAGAATCCCGGCGAGGACAATGTCGATGGCAGAGATGATAGAGAACGCTGTATTCAGAAAATGGAACAGGCTGAAGACAATCGATGAAATCAGCAATGCCGCGATCAAACCCACGGAACGCTTGAGAAGCGGATAAAGCAATCCTCGCGAGAAGATCTCCTCCTCGCCTGCGAAAAGAGCAAACACGATGATGCCTGTGCCCCAGGTGTAGGTGCCGATCTCCTCGCTACAAGGACTGGACGGCGGTCCGGGAACCAGCTCGATACCTCCTCCGATGGCGATTACCAGGATGGAAACTCCGACTCCTCCTGCGCCGAGGAGCATTCCCAGAGCCCACTGAAGCCACCAGTGTCCCCTGAGCTTCAGGCCCGTCTCGCCGATAGCATCCCCTATCCTCAGCGCGCTCCAATACAAGACTGCAAAAGCCAGGGTGAAAAAGAAGAGTGTGATACCCGAAACAAGGCCGAACTGGTTCCGCTCGTGCGCGATCTGCATAACGATAAACTGGACAAGCAGGGCGCCGAGGCTCCAGAGAACCAGCGCGGCTATCGACAGGAGGCATCCGCAGCCCGGCTTGAACCTGAACTCGTCGGTCGGTTTGTCCTGCCCGATTTCCTCAGAAGTGACTGACTCGACCGAGCTTGGTTGTGTAGAGCCATCCTTCATCGTAAGGCGGCACATGGCACCGCAGGCAGGTTTCTT
>CAYLVL010000119.1:0-8207 GCA_964387135.1 uncultured Planctomycetota bacterium | reverse complement strand
CAGCTTACGCGGATATTCGTTAAGGCAAGCCCTTGGCCGCAGCCTGGGGCTTTTTCATTTACTGTTAGTCTTATCAATCCCGACGGTTCAGCATCAGCACGGCGATCCAGCCGAAGATGAAATTCTCGGACGAGACCTCGATCAGGTGCGGGTAGCGGATTGCGTCGGGCATGTACTCGTTCGGGGGGATCAGCAGGAATCCCATGAGCGCCATGAACAGGAGCGCGACCGCCCATCCCGCCTCCCACCATCGACCTTTCGTCATGCGTATGACCGGCATCGCGATGATCGCCCAGATCAGCCCCCTCAGCATCTGGAAGGGAAGCATCCACGCGGGAAGCTCGACGCTGCCGTAGAATTCCTCGAACGCCTCGCCCGCCAGCGGCTGGAACACCAGCGCGCCGAACAGAATGTAGACCACAAGATAGATGAATGACACGAGGGGCAGCTTCCAGACCCAGTGATACCACTTCATCACGAGCCGCCTGTTCGGTTCGGGCGGCTCACCCGACGGCTTCCATTTGCCGAGGATCCACACCGCCGCGATCGCGAAAATCGCCGATAGAAACGCGCCATTGACAAACAGCCCCGGCGTATCCTGCTCGGGCATGTGCTCCTGGAAATCCTGTAGGAAAACCACGGCCTCGATTCCGGTCTGGAACGTCATTATGCCGTACATGACGAGAAAGACGGTCGCCGCGAGCGTCCAGCCTGACCATCGTGATCGGAGGATGACATACGCGAGGACGATCGTCTGCAAAAGGGCCATCAGCAGCCACGGCAGCGGCGCGGTCCATGCGTCAGTGCTGATTTCCAGCCCGATGAAATCGATCGTGTGAAGAACGTACAGAATAACCGCGAGGATAATGACCTTCAGAACGAGAGCGGCTGGGTTACGCGCATTCATCTGACTTCCCTGTGCAGAAGATCATCCGATCCGCTCCATCACTCCGGCTCGGATTCCTCGGGCGGCTCGGTGATCGCCCCCGACAGCAGATCCTCGATCTCCTTGATCAGATCGTTGTACTCCCCGAGGAACGCTGTCAGCGCCGCCTGCTCGGCCTCAAGCACATCCGGCTCGTCCCTGCGGTTGCGTATCCCGTTCTCGATCTGCCCGAACGCCTCCTCGAAATGCGACTCGAACGCCCGGTATTGCGCCCACTGCGTCGCGTTCGACTTCACTTCATTGTAGGGAGACCTGAGATCGGCCACGACGAGATCGTTGAAATCCGCCAGAGTAAGCGGGGTGTAGATCTCCATGTTGAATCGATCCCAGACCGCGAGTCCGGCAAGGAACTCCTCGCGCTTGGCGATGTAGCGGTCCTCGGCGTTGACTATCGTCTCCTCTGAAACATTCTGATCGTTATAGAGAACGACAAGATCAATCGTCTCCCGACCGAGGTCCTCCGCCAGCGCTCCTATATCCACCGCGAGCTGGTCTGCCAGCTCCTTGAGCCGAACCTCGGCGTAGTTGCCAAGCCCGACCGGCACTCCAGCCTCCGGTTCCATTTCGGAAGGGGTCCGTCCGGATGGCGTTTCCACCATGAATTCGTCGGGCGTCCCTCCCGGTATCTCCTCCTCTGCCGGAGCCTCTTCCGTCACGTCCGGACTCGTCTCCTCTTCGATTTCAGGAACTTCCTCAACGACCTCCTCAACAGCCTCTTGAGGAATCTCTTCTTCGCGTGCCGCTTCTTCAACCTCACCCTCGACTCGCTCGATCAGTCGCTGTATGAGCCGCTCGATACGCTCCGCCTTGTCCTCCTCGCTGATTTCCACGGGCGGGCGGAAGATCGCGGAGTGATCGGTTTCAGGGACGGTGGAGACGGTCGGCTGGGTGGCTGTGGTCTGCGATGTCGGACGTGTGCCCTCAGGAGGGGAGATCTCGCCGGTTGTCTCGACACCGGCGGTCGGAGTCTCGAAGGGGTGATGGCTGCTTATGAGATCGGCCCAGAAGCCGCGTCCCATCTCGCGTCTGGACGCCTCGCTGTGGGCGCCGCGTATGATTTCCCCGACCCTCGCGACAACCGCTCGCTTGTACTGATTCTCATCGTAGCAGTCGTACTCAAGCCCATAGAACGTCGCTCGCTGTGCGTAATAGGTCACTCCCGTGAGCAGGTCCCACAGGAACAGGTACGGATCGTCCTCGGTCAACTGCTGATCGGGCACGAAACCGTAGTCGGAAAGATGCCCGAGAATCCACACCGCGGGCGTATTGGGATCGCGCCTGCTCGCCCGGCCCATCGTGTCATCGCGGAATGTTATGTAGTCATCCCGATATTCAGGATGGGGAAGCCAGGAATCCTCGTAGAACTGAAAAAGCATCTCCCTGGCCTGCTCGACATCGTACCAGGGCTCCAGAATCTCCGGCACAAGCAGATCTTCGCGCATGGTCGTCAGGAACGGGAACGCGGACGCGATCTGGTCGGGGATGATGTCGAAAGTCAGGATTGCCTGATCGGCCTCGCCGCGCTCTGCGTGCATCCCGCCGGTTACCAGGAGCCGTACCGTCTCGCTTTCCTCAATCCACGTGGCATTTCCGGGTCGGGAACCGAGAGCGTTGAAGAAATCATCCAGGAACTCGCGCTGATATACCTCACCTTCTGCGATCGGATGGAAATCCGCCACCTCCTGCGCGATCGCGGGAAGCGCCGGAGAGAACAACACCATTGCCGCGACAGGCATGATGAGCCTCCGAAGGATCGTTGCTGCTACAGTTCCGGATGATCTAGACATAGTCGCCGCCTCCCGTATAAGAACACTTTCAGGCATGAAGGTTCGGTCTGCCTGCGAGACGCTCGGACTCTATTATAATCGGTATAAGTCGGGATTATTAGAGGTTAGATGGTTGCAGTCCCAGCAACTGTGCGAGATGCCCGACCAGCAGCATCTCGACATCCTCCGGTCGAACATCCTTATCGTTCAAATCAGCAAGCCGCACAACATTTGCGTCCGTGATCCCGCACGGCACAATAAGCCTGAACATGTGAAGATCGGTGTGGACATTGAAAGCAAGGCCGTGCTTGGTGATTCCCCCCGATTTAATCGCCGCCCCGATCGCGCCGATCTTCCCCTTCTCCGTCCAGCATCCGGGATAGCGCTTTCTACGAAACGCCCTTACCCCATAATCCGCGCATGTCCTGATCATCGCCTCTTCCAGCATCGACACATACTCGCCCGCCCGTAACCCAAGCCGCCTCAGATCGAGTATCGGATACACGACCACCTGTCCCGGACCGTGATATGTCACGTCCCCGCCGCGATCTATCGTCCTCAGATCGATTCCCCTCTCCCGATACTCCTCCTCGGACAGCAGCAGATTATCTCGATCGGTCGACCGACCACATGTGATCACCGGCTCGTGCTCGAGAGAGAAGATAATCGGGAGACCCTCGCCTGTCTCGCGATATCGGTCAATCGCCTCCTGCTGAAGCTTCAACGCAGCATCGAAGGAAATACGTCCGAGCCTCTGGTGACGTGCGGGGATCGGCGGGGGGACGCTGAACGGCGGTTGAGTGACGGTAGCCGAGCCCATTGGCATGTTTCCCTGCGAAATCAGTCCTTGCGAGCCGCGCCCTCGATCTCATACGTGCCCTTGTCGCGACGGACGAGCTTGGAGAAGCCTTTTTCCTTCAGCGATGTGTGACTGAAATGGTCTACGGTGAAATTGGCGGTAGTGATAATCCTGCGGACCTTGCGACCGCATTTCGGGCACTTCTTCAAATGCCCGCTGCCGAACTCCTGGTGGATCTCGAATTCCTTCTTGCAGCCTTTGCCGGGCTTGCCGGTATGCTCGTAGACGTAGACAGGCATCGTATTCCTATTCTACACGCGACATCCGTAGCGCTCAAGACCGCGAAACTCACCAGCATCCGTCGGAGAGGTACTTCACCAGGTATGCGTCGGTGTTGCCGATGGAGTCATGCTCGTCCGAGTTGTCATTGCACGGCGGCTCGGTCGGGGCGAAATCAACAGTGCTCCGGAACATGCCGGTGATGTAAGCCTCGCCGGTGCTCGTGACGCTCACCCCAAGCCCGTTATCGTTGTCCACGCCTCCGAAGGTCCTGGTCCACTGCCATGTGCCCGAGGAGTCGATAAGGCTCAGGAAGGCATCCTCGTCGCCGTTCGACGTGCGGTTATACGTGCTGCCGCCCGGATCGAAGTCAACAGTACCCGGGAAACTGCCTGCCACATACGCATTCCCCGTGGGATCGGCGTGGACCTTCGATCCGCTGTCGTATCCGGTTCCGCCCCAGCTCCTCGCCCATATAAAGCTGCCCAGGGATGTGAACTTGACCAGCGAGATGTCGACCTGACCGTTCGACGTGCGGTTGTATGTGCCGCCGGTGGGATCGAGGTCGACGGTCCCCGAAAAGCACCCGAGAGCATAGACGTTGCTGAAGCCGTCGACATCCACCGAGTAACCGAAGTCGTACTCATCGTTACCCCATGCATGCACCCACTGGTGCGCACCCGAGGAGTTGAAGCAGCTCAGGTAGGCGTCGGGAAACCACGCTCCGGTGGAGCTGCGACTGTCGGTTCCCCCACCGGGATCGAAGTCGACGCTCCCGAAGAACTGGCCGATCACGTAGACATTCCCGGCCCCGAACACGGCGCAGTCGTAGGCAAAATCGCCGCCCGCGGCTCCCCATGTCCCCGCCCACTGGAACGAGCCGGCGGAGTTGAACTTACTGAGGAAGGCGTCGAAGTCGCCGTTGGAGGTCCTGTTGTATGAAGAGCCGCTCGGATCGAAGTCAACCGTAAGCTGGAACCATCCCGAAACATACTGGGCGCCCGTCGTGTCAATGTCCAGACCCCTGGCCTGATCATCAAGATTGCCGCCCCAGGTCTGGACGGTCTGGAAAGCACCGCCGCCGTTAAATTTGCTCAGGAATATGTCCTGATTGCCGTTCGACGTTCTGTAAAGCGTCGGCGTGCCGGGATCGAAATCCACTGTTTCCTCGAACATGCCCACGACATAGACATTTCCCGAGCCGTCCATCGCCACACCGACGCTGTCATCAAAGCCGGTGCTTCCCCATGTCTTCGCCCAGAGAAGCATTCCGTAAGGATCGTACTTGGCAAGGTACGCATCGGACAGGCCGTTGGAGGTGTGATTGTCCGTCCCGTCGCCCGGATCGAAGTCCGCAGTACCGCTGAACGATCCCGCAACATACGTGTTGCCGGCACTGTCTGTGCACACGCTCTGAGCCACGTCTGTCCCGGTGGAGCCCCATGTGATCGCCCAGCCCGTGGCCGTGACAATGCTGAAATCACCGTCCGAGATATCGAAAATGCCCGGATCGTCCGTCGAGCTGATGCGAACCCTCACGGTGTCGGACAGATCGTTGGGAATGCCTTCCCACTTGTAGCTTCCGTCGTTCGTCTCGCCTACCGCTATCTGGTTGATGTCGGACACGAAATTGTCCTTGGAATAATCAATGAAAACCGTGCCCGAGACATACTGCGAGTCCCACGTGATCTCCTGGGTGCTGCCGACGGGCCAGTTCTCGCCGCCGTTAGGCTTCGTGACCTCGATCCACGGCGGCGAGATGGTGAAGTAATCGTCCGACGTATCGGACACGGAGGGGTAATCGACCGAGGTAATGCGGACCTTGACTGTATCGGAGTCCAGGTCGGGTATATGCCAGGTGTAGGTTTCGGTGTTCGGGATGTTGCCGATGATGAGATTGATGTCCGAGACGAAGTCGTCGGTGGAGTACTCGATGTCCACGTTGCCGAGCACATTGTTCGAGTCCCATGTTATGTCCTCGTCCGTGCCCGGCTGCCATTGCTCGCCCCCGTTCGGAGCGGTGATATCGATCCACGGCGGGAGAATGGTGAAGTAGTCGTTTGAGGTATCGCTTACGGACGGATCGTCGATCGATGTGATGCGGACCTTGACGGTCGTCGACGGATCGATCGGGATGTCCTCCCACAGGTACATGCCGTCGTCGGGCTCGTCGGGAGCGATCGTGTTGATGTCGGACACAAAATCGTCCTTCGAGTACTCGATCAGCACATTGCCGGTGATGCTGGAAGATATCCATCCGATGTACTGGTCCGTGCCAGGCTCCCACTGCTCGCCGCCATTGGGTGTCTGGACCACTATTCTCGGCGGAATTTCGCCTCCGATCGGGACATCGTATCGGAAGTACGCTGCCAAGGGAGCATACGCGCGGTTCTCAACGCCGAACTGATTCGTGTAGTCCAGGTCGGGGTAGTAGACCTGGATCCACACCGGGATGGGATCGTCCGAATGAAGCTCGGTGACCTCGATTTCGGCATGGAATGTGAACCAGTTGGGACCGCTGTCCGTGGGATGCATGTCCACATCGAACGGCTCGTCCCACGCGTTCGAGTAGCACTTGATCGCATACTCTTCAATTGTCCCCGAGAGAGTGGCCGACCAGTCCCAGGGGCTGATATCCAGAATGACATCGCCGCCGAAGTTGCTTTCGCTCTCGAAATAAACCTGGCTGTTGTCCACGACGCTGAGAACCGGTGCCTCGTCCGCGTTGGCTTCAGGCGGGAAGTCGTCGATGCCGTTCGGGGGAGGAGCGGGATAGTACTCGTGCTCGTCCCAGTGGGCGATCACGGCATACTGGAACTTGACTCCCGTGGTGTTCGGGAATTTCAGATCGTAGGTTCGCCAGTTTGTCGCTCCCGCGCTGAACACACCCCTGTCATCAGCATTGGCCTTGAGGAACTCCATGGCGTCGCCGTTCCGATCAAGACCGTCCGCGAAATACTTATATGGATTAAGATGGGCGCTTGGCGAGTATCCGGGAGTGCCGATCTTTCCCGGGTCGTATCCCAGGAGATGCAACTGGTTACCGGCTTCCCTGAATTCCAGGATGTTGAACCATCGGGTGTACCCGTCCGGATTGAGCAGCTGCTGATCATTCGGGCCCTGCACATTAAAACGCTGCGGGCCGGGAAAAGTGGAAGTGCCGTTACCCATGAACACTCCCAGAACGTCGAATCCGGAGTAGGTATCCTGCCCGGGGAAGGGGTGCTTCAGCCCGACATCGGCGGGGATTATCATGTAGTCGGACTGACTGTCGATCGTGCCCAGGGTTATTAGAATGTTAATAGGCGGGCCGTCAACGAACTTGTTGATGTTGGCCGTGAAGTCCGTGGTGCGGATCGGGACCGCTTCCGCGGTGCCCTCGTCAACATCTATAAACACGTCCCATATGCCCCAGAGCCGGGTGCTGCCTGCGGCGCGCGATCCAACGGACCCGGTCAGATCCGGAGATTGCGTCATATCCGGCGCAACCGGCCCCGTCTCTCCTCCCGAGCAGGACAGACAGAATACGAGCAGAAATGCTGCTACCTGTGTAATGGCAAACCGTCGCATAAGTACCCCCGCGCAAGGTGGTAAGTAATACCCCGCCGGCCAGTCCCGAGCCAAATGTTGGATACGAGGAATTCTTTTATAGGATAAGCAATTCTCGTGGACAAGTCAACACAGCCCGGGATGGCAGAGCCGGTGCCTACACAATTTCAAACAGAAGAGCCCTACCAGCAGCCGCTCGGCAGATACTTCACCAGGAACGCATCACGGCCGCCCGCCGATGTGTGCGGATCGGGATCGGCATCACAGGGCGAATCGGTCGGCGCGAAGTCGGCAGTCTCGCTGAAAAATCCCGCCGCGTAGATATTGCCCGACGAGTCCCCCCCGACTCCCAACGCCAGATCGTGATCCGTCCCGCCAAGCACTCGCGTCCAGATCCATGTACCGGTGTCGTCGAACACGCTAAGGAAGCCGTCATCGCCGCCCAACGAGGATTTGATACAGGTTCCGGGACCCGGATCAAGATCCACGGTGTCCTCGAAATAGCCCACCACGCAGATGTAGCCGCCCGGGGTCTGTGTGACGCTCTCGACCGCATCGTAGTCCACACCCCCCCAGACCAACGCCCACTGGTAGGCTCCGGAAGAGTCGTACTTGGTGAGGTGCGCGTCGGACTGGCCGTTCGATGTGAACTCGCCGCCCGGATTTCCGGGATTGAAATCGGCGTCCTCCTGGAAGCATCCGCCCACGTAGACATTATCGGAGGAATCCACCGCTACCGAGGAGCCGTAGTCGTAGAGCATCCCTCCCCAGGTTGTGGCCCACTGATGGTTGCCTGCGGAATCGAACTTGGTCACGAACGCGTCCGGGAACCAGGCGCCCGCCGAGGAATGGGTGTCGCTCCCGGGAC
>CAYLVL010000118.1:0-8232 GCA_964387135.1 uncultured Planctomycetota bacterium | reverse complement strand
TCGCGCCGAGATCGAAGTCGCCGGAATCGAAACCCAGCCTTCCTCCCATCAGTTCGTCCGCCGGATCATCCCCGGTGGTATTCACGCCGCTCACATAGTAATCCATGTTGTCGGACTTGTGCGTTCCCCAGAATGCCGTAAGGTCGACGGGTCCGATCCCACCCTCCAGAAGCGCGCCGTCAAGCTGCGCGTCCCGATCCACTTCGCGATCCTCGGTCAGGTCCAGCGCGGCTCCGCGTGCGAAGACGAGCGAGTAATGCCCCCCGGATATTTCCCAGTCATCGTTCAATTCGTAGTTGAAGCCCCGCTTCTCGATATTGAAAGGAGCTGTCTGGTACGCGAACGGCCTGTCGTTCGTTGCCCGCACGAATGCCGACAGTTGTTCAAAGCGATACCTCAGCTCCAGCTCCACTTCGAACTTGCTCGTGTCGGTGATCTCATCCTCCGACAATTCGAGATTGAAGTGACTGCCGGAGAAGTAGCGATCGAAGTCGTTGCCGACGACCGCCCTCGCCGGTTCCGATGCAAATGCAATCATGAAAGCAACAGGGATAGCGATAGTACGAAAAAAACGGCGCATGTGTCTGCTCCGAAAGAGAAGGTAGGCAACGACGGCTATATTACACGATTAGATGGCGGATTCGCCCCTGGAATCAGGCGTCATACATCATCCGCGCCCTATCCGCAGTCTTCTTCATCTTCATCCTCAAGAGCGGGAAGGTTCTCCTCGACCTGCTCGCGGACTTCCACCTCGTCGCCGGGCGAATAGCTCACGTGCCTCCAGAGCTCCTCGCCGGACGGATCGAAAAGGATGGTGGTCGGGATGTTCCGCACGCCCAGCTCGTTGCGAACATCGGATTCGGGATCGAACAGGATCGTGAACGGGTAGTCCTCCCCGGCGAGAGTCGACCGGGCGGTCGAGATAGTCCCGGCGTTGTCAATGCAGAAGATAACAACCTTCAAGCCCTGATCGCCCAGATCGTCCACCATTCCCTCCAGATGCGGAAGGTACTGGCTGCACGGACGGCACCAGCTCGCCCAGAAATCCACCAGGTAGAGGTCCGCCCCGGTGAAAACATCCCCCTCCTCAAGCTCGTCTCCTTCCAGGTCTTCAAGCTCGAAAGAAACACCATTCCATTCCTCGGTTTCTTCCTCGGATACATCCTCGTCCTGTGCCGCGACGAGTGCGGGAAAGCATAGAACGAACGAAAAAGCGATCAGTAATAAGGTTCTGTGCATCATCATGCTCCCAAAAGGGGCGCTGGAAGCGCCCGCCTGCCAAGCGGAAAGATTGTATTAAACCAGCCCGGGACGATCAAGCATCAGCGGAATGACTCGGAGCGTTACTCAGTTACGGTTTCGCCCGATTCCGTTCCTTCTATCAGCCTTATCGCCTCAAGCGCTTCATCACGTATGTAACCGTACTCGTCCGATTCCGCGACCCGCTCGAGAGCCGGCACCGCGCTCCCGGCAAGAGCGCCGAAGCGTCCGAGCGCCCATGCCGCTTCACGCCTCGCCTGCGGGTCCTCAAGAGCCGCCAAGGCGTCGACAAGATCGTCAATCGCCCCCTCGGACGCAGGAGCGATAAGCCCCAGGGAATGCGCGGCCGCTCGCTGCACACCAGGCTCGTCATCGTCCAGCGCCCTTACCAGGGCATTTGTTGCCGCCACGCCATCGGGGCCGAACCGCCCCAACGCCTGAGCGGCTTCCTGTCTCACCCTTGATTCCTCGTCCTGAAGACGTCCGGCGATACCTTCAACAACTCCCTCACCGATGCCTATTCCGGCAAGCGACTGGATGGTCTCCACCCTTGTCTGGGTATCCTCGTGCTCAAGATAAGGCAGGATCGACGGGATAGCGCTGGATGCGTCCGGACCTATATCTCCAAGCACCCTCATCGCGTACCACCTGAGATCCTCCACCATCAGGGACGCCCGGATCAGGGATATCACATCGCTGGTGGGGGAGATGTCCCTGAGCGCGTGCATTATGGCGATCTGCTCGTTCTTGGTGGCGCGCTGGAAGTGGCTTTTCAGCGGCTCCACCGCATCGATTGCATCGGGTCCGATATCCTTCAAAGCCTTGATGGCTCCGTAGCGGATGCTGTAGTTATCGTTCTGCAAAGCTTCGATCAGGGCGGGAACCGCGGATGGACCGATGCGCGACAGGGCCAGCTGCGCTCTCGTCAGCATCGGATCGCCATCCCCCATCGCCTCGATCAACGCTGGAACGGCTTCCTGGCCCATACCGGCAAGCTTGTCGATGATCTCGTTCTGATTCACCTGCTGGGGCTCCCCCAGCATCTCAATCAGACTGGGGATATCATCGGGCAGTGTGACCTCCTGGAGCACATCCGCATCGCTTACCTTCTCCTCTTCCGTGCAGGATGCCACGAGCAACAGTGTCGGAATGAACAGCAAAACGATGAATCTGACGCAGACCATTCTCATATAGCCGGCCTCCAACCACTTTTGATAAGAGTATCTAATGACGGCGCATGAGTATAACGCATGCCCGTAGCTGTTTGCCACATGATATCCCGTATCAGTATCGTGATTCAGCCGCCATGTTGTAGATAATCTAGTCGGCGGAAAGGTTCGCAGGTCTTCGGGAAGATGCAGAAAACCGTCCCAGATTAATGGGACGGCTTGCGAGACCAGTGATTCTGTTCCAGAAGGATCACCCTTGGCCACGTCACCGATGAGAATCAGAGGCGTGGCCCGATCCTTTCATTCTTGTCTGTGCAGGGACTCACTGAACGCCTGCCCCGGGTCAAGCCTCCTCCAGGCGCTGCGACCGTACGGAGAATCAGGAATCCCAACGGCGCACGCGCTGTCCGACACGGGCTCGTCCTGGTCCCGGCCAGTTGAGGATCGTCACACCTCGATTGGGTGCTCGCGCCTGCGGTTCTTCGGCGGAAACAGCTTCTCCGGCGCAACCTTCAGAGCTCGAGCCAGCTTCTGCTTCGTGAGCTCCATCGGCTCCGAAAGCTGGTTCTCAATGAAGCTGATCGTGACCTGGCTTACGCCGCTGGCCTTGGCCAGCTCTTTCTGGGTCATCAGCTTCTTGACGCGATAGTCCCTGAGATAGTTCATGCTCGCTCCTCCGTAGCGTCGCTTTTTTGATGGCGTCATGGTTCTCTTCCCTTTGCCCCTTTATTGTCCCGGACCGTCCTCGCGACCTCCCTGGCCTGCACTCGGCCGGGCAGGAAGACATGTCGCGGCAATCCGATCCAAATCGAGCAGGTAGTAATCGTAGTTTGATGACTCAACGACCCCTCTCAGGAGTCGGTCGGGGGCGCCGTTCGCTCCCTCGGGGAGCGGCAGCACGCTGGACGGATCCAGATCGATAACCTCCAGAAGCTCGTCCACAACCAGGCAGATGACATGCTCCGATACCTCAATAACCACCAGTGCCATCTCCCCGATAGGACACACATCCGGCGGCCGCCCCAACAAGTCCAGAACGGGTATCGGCCCTCTCGCGCTCGAGAACATGCCGATGAGAAGCTCCGGACCGTCAAAGCAGGGATCCAGATCCGGGCCTCTCACGATCTCCTGGACCGGCAGCATGTCGCACGCGTATACCCGATCTCCGAGTCTCATTAACACGTGCGATCGAGGGCTGATATTTCCGCTTTTCAAAGCCATAGACCTGCCCACACGCGGGCCGAATTCAAACCATGCACGAAAGATTCCAAACGAGTCGCATCACTTCTTACTCTCATGAAATTGCCTTACAGCCTCTTCAATCCGGCTTTACTGGCGGCAATCGCTCCTTGGGGCATTTTCACATTCCTCATTCGATCCTACTCCCGACCGGTGAAATCAAGGGCCATATGTCCAACAATCCCGCGGGCGGGGACGGATCGGCCTGAGGGGATTTTTTGTCCTGGATGAGCGTTTTGCGGACAGAATGTCTTCAGATGCGGCAGACCTGTATGAGGGACAAACCCCTTGAATAAGGGCTTTACCGCACCGACCAATCCTCTCCTTCCTGGCCTTCAGTCTGATTAATGCAAGCTTCATTCCATTAGGAGATAAAAAAACAGGCAAGGAAAAGCCCCGCCATCAAGGCGGGGCCGGATTGAATCCCAGGATTGACTGCGCGGTTATGGCGCTCCGCCGAACAGGGTCTGGAACGCCAGCGGTACCTGGTCTATCAGGAACTGGACTCGTCCGATCAACAGGCTTACACGGGCCATGACCGTGTAGCCGAATGCCGCGCCGAACGAGACCATGATGAACCAGATGCCCACAGTGCCGAGCCTGCCGACAAGGCCCTTGTGCTCGATGGAGAAGTAGAAATAGAAAAGAACGCTGAGCACTCCAAGGAACACCAGCCACAGGCTGAACGTATCCCACCACCAGGCGAAGCCGCCGGGAGCGACCGGAGTGGTCCATAACTGGATGATCGTGGAATACAGCTGCTCGAGGATGTTGGCGCTTAGGATTGCGGGGATGGCGAGGCCCGCACCGATGCCGATGATAAAGGCCATCGGCGTCCGGCTCAGCCATGCCACCTCACGGATGAACCGCGCCAGCATCATGCACCCCAGCACAGCGGGAATGATGAGTATGTAGTCCCGCTGGTAGAAAAACGGGATGACGAACATGGGCCTCAGCACATTCCACCACTCGATATTCACGAGGTAGCCGACCGAAACGCCGACGTACAGGTGCTCTCCGAACTTGTAGAAGATGTTGTCCCTGTAGAGGAACGAGTACATCATCAGGGTAAGCGCGCCCGCGATGAGGATTCCGATTGCCTGTGATGTCGTCAGTACTGTCATGTCGGCTCACCTCCCCTTCTTTCTCGTGATGAAATAGAAGATGTTTGCAATAATGACGAGACAGACGATCAGGGCATGCACGCTCGACTGCGCGGTCATTCCGGCCATCGCTCGTTCGGGGTGCCCGCCCAGCTGTTCGTACTCCGCTGCGCCCTTCAGCCCGCCTATCAGCCCGTTGATCTGCCCGGTGTTGAGGTACGGATAATACTGCGTGGCGGAAACCGCGGTACACCCGGCTCCCATTGTGAAGTGATACCTCTGCACGCCATAGGCGATCCACCAGTCGATCGTGGACCCCGCGGCCAGATCGATCACGTAGTCCAGGTCTGAGAGTGATGAGATACCCTCAAGCACCGGCATGCCTGCGGTCGTGTTGCCCCGGTAGTCGGTGGGGAAAGCTGTCCGCATGTCCTGACCGGCGGCGATGATTACCAGTGCGCCCCCGACCTGGTAGCCGAAGTTCACGTAGTTAATGCCCGACTGCACATCCTCGTACTCCAGCTTCATCTGGTCGAATGCACGCTCGATCAACGCGGCCCCGTTAGGCCACAGCGTGAATGAAAGAACCCGGTGACCCCTGTCGAAGCAATGACGATACAACGCCAGCGTCATCGGGTAGAGCTCCGCCTCGCTGGCCGGATCGTAGTCAAGCACGATCATCACTGTCGAGCCTTCCGGAAGCTCATCGATGTAATCGTAGACCGACTGTACCGAGGGGCTTATGTTCACCGGAAGGACAGCGCCGACCACAATCGGTATGGTTACCGCAATCGCCACCAGGACGAATACGTACCGACGATCGAGAGTTGTGATTGTCTCCATCCAGCTCTTCTTCTCGTCCATCAGTCGCCACCTCCTCCCATGTAGGTCCGTTCTATGCCGAAGATGATTCTGAGGGATGTGGCGATCATGCCGAGTCCGATACCGATCATGATGCCGCGCTGAGCCGCCATGGACGGATTATTGAGAATCCACTCGGTCAGCCAGGGCAGGAATTCGACCTGGCCGCCCCAGGGCTTGTACGGAATCAACATGGCACCCAGCGGTACCCGTCCCAGCATCACGACGATGGCGGTGACCAGCAGAACCGTAGCCTCTCTGGTTCGAGCGCGGAACGCCCGGTAGGCGGCCGATGCGATGTAGAAAGCCAGGATCGAGAACATGGTCGCCTGCATGGGAACGAACAGGTTCTGGTACATCCACATGAACGGCACGAACATCTCGACCCGGTATGGGACGAAGTAGTGAGCGGCATACAACGGGGCTGCTGTCGGAACGGTTCCCTGCCCAATGGAAACCTCGAACCTCTCCAGACCGTCGTTGTTGACCCACCAGTCGACCCAGGGATCGATCTCAGCCCCGCCGGCGACGTTTATGATGTAGCCCAGGTGCCTGAGCATCGAGATGCCCTCGAAGACAGGCATGTCGGCCGTGGGATTGCCTTGCATATCCTCCGTGAACGTCGCAAGGACATCATCACCCGCGGCCTGCATCACCTGCTCGCCGCCCTCGTAGTAGCCAAGGTTCACGTAGTCCTCGCCATATGCGATCTCGAACTCCCGGGCGACCTCAGTGAAAGCCCGGTCCAGAGAGACCCCGCCTCCATCGACCAGACTCAGGCCGATCACCCTCAGCTCCTTCTTGAAGCAGTGCCTGAGGAAGGCAGCAGTCATCGGATAGAGCTGCTCCTCGTCGGGGCCGGTGTAGTCATTCACCAGCATCACCGCCTGGCCCGGATCGAGAGTGTCGATTTCGCTGAAGAACGCCTGCACAAGGGGCGCAATCTCCGTTTCGACAACCTCGCCCGGCTCGAGAGCAACGAGCTCTTCGTACTGCGCGAGATCCTCATCCCCGGCGACTACGCCGCTGAGGGGGGGAGCGACCTCCATAGGCGGATCGTTGCGGATACCCCAAATAAAGCCTGCCAGCATCATCGCAAAGAACCCGACGTAGACCACGACGCTGAATCCCCAGCCTGACACGCGCCTCCTGAGCTTGTGGTAGTGATGGTTCAGCAGCGAGTAGATGCCCAGGAGCAGCGCGAATCCCGCGATGACCCTGTTCCACTGCGTGACATCGGACAAGAAGTCGCTCGATGCCCTCGTTGGAACGAAGAACTGGAAAAACATCAGGACGCCCATGATGAAGGCGACGGCAATAGGAATGTGTTTTTTGATCAGTTGCATGTCTCGTCACCTCCCTAGAACGCCTGGAAGAGCTGCCTGATGAAATCCCAGTTCCAGAACATCATCACCGTACCGATGAAGGTGAGGATCATCAGGATCATCTTGGCGAAGTCCTGCCCCTTGAGCGAACCCAGCAGCAAAGGCTCGCGACTGAGATAGGCACTCGCCGCATACAGCTCTTCCCCGATCAGCGTGTAATCGCAAGCTGTGATGAAAAACGGAAGCTGCGCGAGCGCGTCCGTGCCGGCGATCTGGATCGCGCCGGTGGATGCACCCGTCTCCGCCAGGAGCAGGCTCTCAGCGTAGAACATGCCCATGAAGAAGTTCGTCGCAGGCTTCTCGCGCACCATGATGCCGTCGACCGCGGCCGTGTACGCGAACTGGTCGTCCGTCAGGAAGAAAATGTCGTCCTTGTTGTAGGCGTCCGGACGCCCGGCGTCTATGTATGCTTCCTGGACGACTTCCTGGCAGACAGCCATTACAATCGGGTCCCTTGACGGGACCATAAGTCGGGTCTCGTAGTCCGCCACTTTCCTCGCGACCTGCCCGAGTATGTTGAAACTGGCGATTGTCGCGATGTCGGAAACGTATCCGAGACCGGTGCTGTACAGAATCGGGCGGCCCATCTCGGTGGCTCGTCCGATCGCTTCCTCAACATGGTCAAGTCCGGCGATTCGTCGAACGAACAGCTTGGCGCCGCTCCTTGCCTGGATGATGAAAAGCATGACCCCGGCACAGATCAGCGCAGCCCACAGGCATGTGCTGGTTCGCGCCATGTTCCAGAGATTCCCTCTTGCGACAACCGGCCCAGCCTCGCCGACCATCCATTCGTCCGGCGGGAGTTCCGAGTCCTCGGGAACCATGTATCCCGCGGGCACAACATACAGCCTGAAATAGTGCTCGAATCGATTGTCGGGCACTTCGGCCTCGCTGCCCGACGCCTGGACAACGACCCCGCGAGTGTCCGGATCGAGCGTCGGCTGAATCTCCAGGACAGCCTTGTTGGTTCCCCTGACCCTGGATGTGAACAGGATGTAATAAGGCTTCGTCGTGCTTACAACGGAAGGTTCGAACAGCGATTCACCGAGGAACACATTGTCCCAGAGCGCGGGCTCCTGCTCAGGTTCGGCCGCTTCCTCGACTTCTTCCGCGCCCTCGGACTCTTCCTCGGCTTCGGCCCCCACCCGCTCTTCAGCGTATGAGCCGATTATTGCCTGAAGGTCGGCCTCGGTGCCGATGTACTCAAGCTCGACC
>CAYLVL010000117.1:0-8236 GCA_964387135.1 uncultured Planctomycetota bacterium | reverse complement strand
CGATGCCTTATCCTGTGGGCTATGCTTGTCCAAAATCAGTTTATCTTGGACAGCAATGTCTCGAGGTATATTGCTCTTCTACTCTCCAAATAGCTCAGGTTGGATTGAGTCGGGTTTTTCGAATGGATAGGTGAGCCCGAGGTGGTCGCATGCGGGCCTGGTGATAACCCTCCCCCGCGACGTGCGCTGAAGGAAGCCGATCTTGAGGAGGTACGGCTCGATGACGTCGGTGATCGTGTCGCGCTCTTCGTTCATGGTCGCGGCGAGAGTCTCGATTCCGACCGGACCGCCGTCGTAGTATTCCACGATCGCGGTCAGGAAGCGCCGATCGAGGGAATCAATGCCGCGGCTGTCGATACCCAGCCCGTCGCACGCGATTTTCGCGACATTCCGGTCGATCGTCCCGTCGCCCTTCACCTGCGCCCAGTCCCTGACCCGCTTCAGAAGCCGGTTTGCTATCCTCGGCGTGCCCCGCGCCCGTTTCGCGATCTCGATCGCGCCCTCCTCGCTCAACGGCACATTCAGCACCTTCGCAGAACGGTACAGAATCGTTTCAAGTTCCTCTTCGGAGTAGAAGTCGAGATGCTGGACGATGCCGAATCTGTCTCGGAGCGGTCCGGTGAGAAGGCCCGCGCGGGTGGTCGCGCCGACAAGGGTGAATCGCTCCAGCTTGAGCTGGATGCTTCTGGCGTGCGGACCGGAGCCGATCACGATGTCGATCAGGTAGTCCTCCATCGCGGGATAGAGGGTTTCCTCGACCGCGCGGTTCATGCGATGGATCTCGTCGATGAAGAGCACGTCTCCCGGTCCGAGATTGGTCAGGATGGCAGCGAGGTCTTTCGCCTTTTCGAGAGTCGGGCCGCTGGAAGTGACGAGGGTGACGCCGAACTCCTCGGCGATTATGTGGGCGAGTGTGGTTTTGCCGAGACCGGGAGGGCCGTAGAAGAGCACATGGTCGAGGGCATCACCGCGCTCCTTGGCGGCTTTGAGCGCGACCTCGAGAGATTCCTTGACGCGGGTCTGACCGACGTAGTCTGCGAGGCATTTCGGTCTGAGGGTCGGGAGTTCGATGTCCTCCTTGTGTTTCCTGGACTGTATGATCCGCTCGGCCATCACGAAGCATGATACAGGAAATGGAGGTTGTGTGCATGTACCTTCGAGGGAAGGAAATCCCACATCACAAAGGAACTCCCACATCACAGATGTGGACCTACCGAATCGGGGTTGGGCGTTTTTCGAAATGACTCAACTACCACTGTGCTCCGGACCATCTCCGGCAACTGTCGTGTCGGCGGCCTGGACAGCCAGCTTGGGCGCCTCCTTCCGCTTAGTCGTGCTGAATTGCCCTGCAGCCCCAATGAATCCAAGTACGACAATTATCACCCACTGGAAAGCCGACCGGGAGTGACCAACCGGATTTGATGTACCGGAACCTGCCCGATTGCGTCCATACCTCCGCCTGGTGAC
This sequence comes from uncultured Planctomycetota bacterium, assembly GCA_964387135.1. Taxonomy (GTDB): domain Bacteria; phylum JAJVIF01; class JAJVIF01; order JAPKYR01; family JAPKYR01; genus CAYLVL01. Next base: position 6,769 of record CAYLVL010000117.1, on the reverse strand, counting down.
GTGACCGGATCCAAACGCATAGCACAATCCCCCTCGCTAACCTGGATTTGTCATGGCAATTAAAGAGGGAGCCCGGGAGATTGGATCGGCTGTAGTCTTGCTCGACTTGATTCACTCTCCAAGAAGTGGACAATCTGTCCCGCATGCTCGCCAATCGGTGCGACTTTCCCCGTCTCTGAGCACTCCGATGAGCACCTCCAGAGAAACGTAAAGCGAACGCCGATTTATCGCGACTGATTAAGCAATTTCCGCTAATCCTCATAAATAAAGGCTTTCCGGACATCTCTTTCGAGCTGGCGATTAAGCGGCTATCCCCCGTGTTTATTCCGATTACCCCTGCCGGTCAATACGGAGCCCAAAGTGCCGGAAAAAATCATCGAACGGCGCATTCTTATCCCAAAGAGAAGGGGGTATAACTTGGCTTTGTAGTTGCTTTATAGATGGAGGTGAGCCAAATGGCTAGAGCCCTCAAGCTCAAGCTGGATGAACTGGTCTTCACCTTCGATCTCGACATGGAAGAGTACGGGCCGGAAGTAGTGGATGTAACCGGACCGCATCTCTCCCAGGACGGTATTCGATCTCGCGAACCAGACTCCGATCGTATCGAATTCCTGGAAGCACAGGTGAAGAAGGCGATCGACGAGACTGATGAGGATGATGAAGAAGAGTAGTAGCAGATAGTAAATCGATTCCAAGTGGACTCACAGCCCCACTGCCCTCGGCAGAGGGGCTTTTTTTGCTGCCCAATTTATTTCGAAAGCTTATAGTTCTGCTCACCCACAAACAACACGTACGGGTCGGTTTCGTTCTCCATGTGCGCTTCCAACTCAACAAGAAGCGGCTCGACGATGGACTGAAGGTGCATGGCAAAGGACGGATCGCCGCTTGTCGCGAGAGTCTGATCGGCGACATCCTTCCATTGAAGAATGACCTTGACCGCATCTGCCCGTACGCCCCAGTCCTCGTGGTCGAGCAGCAGGAGGATCGGCATGGTCAATCCCTCATCGGGAGCGAAGTCGGCTGTCGCATACACTTTCAGAATCGACCTGAGCGCCCTCGTGCTCAACGGCGGCGGGACATAGGCAGCCGGCGACTGCCCGGTCTCGAAAAGAAGCTCCTCGCGCAACGCCTGCTCGTAGATGTCCATGTGCGACGCGAGCAGGCCGATGAGTGTCTCGCGGACGCCGATGTAGGGATAGTCGAGCAGCATGTAAAGCTGATCCCAGCAATAGACCTCCAGCTTGAACAATGCCTCCATGCTGACCTTTACAAGGGCCTCCTCATTGTCAGGATGCAGGTTGGCAAGCAGTTGCTCGTCGGCCGCATGCGATCCGATACTGCCAAGGGTGCCGATTGCCCGTCGCTGCATGGCGGGATCCGGATCCTGAAGAAGCGCTGCAATCTCGTCCTCAAGCTCGGTTGCCATGAGCGTGCTGATCTCCGCAAGGGCGGTCCGCTGTCTGCTCTCAACATCGCTCAGTAGATTCTCCCTGAGGATGTCGATAACGCCTTCCCGGTCAGTCTCGGCAATCGCAGGCAGAATGGCGTCGAAAGCGCGGATCGCCAGTCCGCTCCTGGTATTGTCGAACTCCTCAGCGATAAACGGCAGAACATCCGATCCAAAAGCGATTAGCCTGTCGCGCGCGTGGGGCACGATAAACCGGTTGTCGCCGACCTCCCATCGGCACGAGATGTCCCAAAGCTCATCAAATACTTCCCGGGTCAATTCGCCTTCGTAGCTGATGATCTCCGGCAGCGGCACATCCTCGCCCAGCCCGCCTCGCTCAGGCTCAGGAGTCATTTCGACATCTTCCGGCGGTGGCGGAGGGATGATGTCCCAGCCGACACCGACATTCGTCTGGGACCAGAGCACGCCGTTGTCCATGATGCCGAGGTAGTCGTCCTCGCCCGCAAGATCGACGAGCACGCCGATACTGACGAATCCTCTCGCGGGACGTCCGAAATTGATGCCCCCGCTTCTTCTGCCCGCATAGGTGTCGTTGCCCGCGCGGTCGATGAAAATGACCGCGCTGTTCGTGAGAGATCCGCCGTTGCAGGATGTGTTGCCGAAGTACTGGTCATTCCCGCCACGATCATGGAGAACCGACGCGGCGAAATCATGGCTTCCGCCGGTACCAAGACCCGCGTGCATCATGTAGCTGTCGTCGCCGCTCACATCGATAAGTCCGCCGATCGCGAGATGGATTCCTGATCCCTGACCGTACTGGGTCATCTCGTACATGTCGTTTCCGCCGCCGTCATAAACCAGTCCCGCCGAATACCAGTAACCGACACCCTGATTGTAGACATCGCCGAGATAGCGGTCATTGCCGTTATAGTCGACAATCAGCGCGATTCCGCCCGCGTAGTCGATGCCCCTCTCACCTATCGCGAAACCCTGGCTGAAGGACTGATAGCGGTCGGCGAACAGGGGCGCGTGGAGATACACGCCGCCTGCTTCATAGGTGTCGTTGCCGCGCGTGTTGGAGCAGACGGCGAATCCGAGCGTGCGCGCGAATGCCTGAGCGTTCACCCACGCCGACAGCCTGTCGTTGTCGAAGGCCGCGATATCGATCGGATCGGGAGTTTCCTCATCGGTCGGGACAACCGGCACCGGCTGCACGCTGTCGTCGACCATTATCCCGATTCCGAAACCCGCCGCCCCCTGCGTGTAGACCTTGCCCTCGTAGATATCGCTGCCGCCGTCGTCGTAGAAGGTCGCCGCACCGCACATCGCAGCTCCCATCGTGCAGCTTCCCCCGACATACCGGTCGTTCCCCTGCCCCAGATCATAGAACGCCGCAATGCCGAGAACCGCCGCGCCGAGAGTGATGTTCACATCGCCGCAGTCGTAGAAATCATCGCCGCCGAGATCGACGAAATAGCCGCATCGCCTGCCCTCGGTGCCGTACGCCGCGCCGATACGGCAGTTGACATAGTGATCGTCGCCGCCCGGATCGATCAGGACGGTGAAGTCACCTTCCCATGTATCGTCAGACCACGAGCCGATGCCGATTCGATGGTTCTCGGTCTCAATGATGATCGGCTCATCATCCGGGAAAACGTCCGCCGGAAGCTGATCGAGCCACCCCCGGGGCTCCGGGCAATAAGTCAACCGGAGCGCACTGGTGTGCACATCGGTCTTCAACATCAGATCGTAGACATAGGAGTCCGGCTGTGTCTCAAGGAACTCGTCCCACGATTCGACCTGTTCCTCCGAGTACGGCGATTCGAAAACATCATGCCAGGCGAGCTGATAGGGAGCGTACTGCCTCAGGATTGCGGCTTCCTCGTCCGTGAAGTTGAGCGCAATTTCCATTTCAGCGAGGTCGGTGAGAAAATCGATCAGTGCTTCACGGTCGGCTGGAGGATCATTTTCCAGTCGAGCCTTAATCTCCTGGAAAGGGTCCAGGCTCAGGCCGTCAGGCGGCAAGTACTCCTGGTCCGAGTAATCCATGGGCGGGAAATAACTCAGGCAGCCGAGCAGCTCGCGCAGCGGACTCTGCGCGGCCTGATCGGAATCCTCGAACTTCGCGATCATCCCGTCCATTCCGGGAGCGATGTCCATCGGCGATGCCATCCATTCCCTGACAATGGGGAAGCATCCGTAGCCCTTCGTATAGTCCTTCCTGAACGACAGGTCCTCCCTGACCATGTTGGCCGCCCACAAAGCGCGGTCGATCGCCGCTAGCTCATCGGCGGTGTAGGTGTCGCCCCATTCATCGGGGACGGTCACCTCGTCGGCGGCGGTCCGGGCGTTGGCTCCGCCGGTGATGAGCAGAAGTGTTATGACAATGAGGATGGAAATTGAATTGATCCGTTTCGCTCGCATGATTGCTCCCCTCGGTTGGAGGTATGAACCACGTATTGAGACCGTTGCAAAAAGCGTAACACCTCAGCCGGCTGATCACACCGCGCAAGGCAAGTCCGGCAGTTTTCCAGTTTCAAGATGAATCGAGAGAGCATCGAGACCACGGTTTTTACCCGGGCTCCGCCTCTTTTTTGCTGAGGTTGGCTTTGACGTAAGTCTCTGGAGCACTTCCAGGCATCCCCGGAAGGCTGGCACAAACTGGCGAACAAAAATAGCCTTGGTTAAATTTTGCCGTCAGCCGGCTGAGGAGTTACCTCGCCATAGGGGCTCTAAAGCAAAGCTGGCTGGGGTGGCTGGATTCGAACCAGCGATACAGGCTCCAAAGGCCCGTGCCTTACCACTTGGCCACACCCCAGCGTCAGGTTTAACGTAACAGCGGCCGATCGGGCTGTCAAGACCGCTGCAATTAATATCGGTAAGGATTCGTGAAGCCCGCCTTCAGGATTCAGGCGTGCCCGACGCTGTTGGTTCCTCCGATGAACTTGCGAGCCAGGCTCAAGTCCTCGGGTTTGTCGACATCGAACCCGACCTCGGGATACGGCGTGATGATTCCCCTCATCTTCGCGCCGAGGATCTGCGTCGCCTTGTCCTCGAGGCTCTTGAGGTCAAGCTGCCTGAGCGCGAACTTGATGACAAACGGCAATCCGAATAGCCTGACCAGCTTCGCGGGCGATTTCCTGTCGCGTATGACAGCCTCGATCTTGTCCCGGTGCTTGAGGACCTCGCCCGGATTGAGAACAAAGACGTTTCCGCCCGTGAACGTGCCCTCTTTCAGTGCCTGCGTGGTTCTCCTGCCGCCGGGGAATTTCTCGTCGAAGCGGCGGACATCGATTATGGGGTAATACACTTCCGCCTCGATCCGCCCGGTCTCCGACATGACAAACCGCAATGCCTCGGGCGTGATGAACGGGATATCGCAGGTCATGTTGATTACCCTGGGGTGATTTCGGAAGTGCTCCATACCCGCCACGAAGTTCTCCAGCATGCTGCCGCGGTCGGGCATGAGCTGCTCGGGTTTGAGGCCGAGGGTGGAGCGAAGGCGATCCACATTGCCTATGCAGAGGATATCTCCCGCGATCCCGCTCCGATCGATGGCATCCAGCACCCATGCGAGCATGGGGCGTCCGCCGATGTCGATAAAGGCGCGCTCTTTCTCGGTTTCGCCGACATTCAGGATTCGCTCGGGGGTTTGACCGCCCGCAAGGATAACAACCGGGAATGTCTCCGCAGTCATCTCACCAGGCCTCCTCGCATTGCCGCAAGGCGATGATCGCACGTAAATTCTACCGCTACCCGAATCAAATGTGAAACAAGTCGGTGCCTATCCCTCGATGGAGACCCCTTCATCCACAGGATATACGACAATAACCATCTCGCCCGCAACGGGCATGTACCTGTCTCTCGCTTCAATGGCATCCGCGGCTCGGTCGAACCAGGCGAACATGGACGATCCGGAGCCGGAGAGAACGGCATGGCCTGCGGTGTTTCTGAGATTGTTGTACACCGCCCCGAGTCCGGGATTGGAGTCAAACACCGGATCGGCAAAGTCATTGTGAAACATCGCCGGTATTGCACCATCGGCAATCGCCCTGACCCAGCCATCGAGAATCTCAGTATATTCGCTGGTCAGGGCCTCCCATTTCCTGACCTGGGTATGGCGACTTTCATCCAGGATGTCGTAGGCCCGCTTTGTCTCTATCTGCACCGGCGGGAGCACCAGCATGAAGGCTCCTCCCGCAAGAGAGCCATGGGCTATTCCCTCGGGCAGCGGCTCCACGACATCTCCCCTGCCCCGCACGAGAGATGTTCCGCCTACGACGCAAAATGGGGCATCGCTTCCAATCCGAGCGGCCAGCCTGATAATTTGCTCATCCTCAAGACCCAGTTTCCACAGCCTGTTCAGACCCACCAGAGCCCCCGCCCCATCGGTGCTGCCTCCGGCCAAGCCGCCCATCATGGGGATGTTCTTCTCGATTCTCACCCTCAACCCTCCCGCCCGACGGCCGGTCTCCTTCAACAACAGCTTGGCAGCCTTCCAGACGAGGTTTGACTCATCCACCGGGACATTCGGGTTGGTACACTCGATGTGGATTCCCTCATTGTCGGAATCTTCCATGACGAGAGTATCGGCAAGCCCGATGGACTGCATGATGCTGATTATGTCGTGGAAGCCGTCCGGACGCTTCCCATAGACTTTCAGGAAAAGGTTGAGCTTGGCGTTGCACGTTACAGTGACAATCACGGGTGTAGGGGCCCCTCGCATCGCTCCGGCACGGATGTGATACCATGAGCGGAATTGGCGCGACGGCGTTTCGGTGGATATACTAGCCCGAAAGGTCGCACCGGCGGCTGGGGCCATTATAGGCCGACAAGGATAGTCGGGCAATCGAACGGCAGGCCGGTTCCCAATGCCGGCACCATCAAATAGTGTACGAATTTCTCGTCAATACCGGAGTACAACCCCTTGTAGCGGACTTCATAGCGCATCCCGAGTGGCTGCACATAGGCTCGGCATTTGTGCTCACCCTGACTGTCCTCGGAGTGGCGTACATCCTCAGGCTCGATCTGGATCCGTTCATCTTCGGGCAGCGTCAGCCGTTCAGGATGACCATCGAGCGATTGATCTTCTATCCGGTCATCATCGGGCTTCTTCTCTGGACTTACTACGGGGGCTGGAAATGGCCGGAGACGCCGGTTGAAGGCCTCCACCTGGACAAATTCACTCTCGGACTGGGTGGCGTGTTCCTGGTCATCATGGGACGGGCGATCATCCATTTCGTCGAGACCGAGAGGGACAGATGGGATTTCTTCGACCAGCTTCCCTTCTACCTGATGGTCGAGTTCCAGTTCCTTGTGCCGCTCGCATATTACTACCAGTTGGAACGGAACGGCCTGATG
>CAYLVL010000116.1:0-8332 GCA_964387135.1 uncultured Planctomycetota bacterium | reverse complement strand
TTCCTAATCTGAAACCTCAAGGCTGGAGAAAGCTCTCCCGATTCCTCATCCGGGAGCTTGCGATAGTCGTTCAAAGGTTGGAAATCCTTGGGTGGCTCCGGCAGGTAGAAGACCGCCAGAGGACGCTTGTATGCTTTTGCCAGTTTCCGCGCCTGCACAATTGTAGGTCTAGCCTCTCCTCTCTCCCAAGCCTCAAGCTTCTCCGGCTTAACTTGAGCCTTCTTGGCGGCTTCCTGAATGCTGAAGCCCGCGCTCTTACGCGCCCAGACAAGTAGTTCGGGCTTCATTATGGCATCGGCGCTCCGGCTCATCCGCTCAGTCCTCGTTCGGCTTGCATATATTATAGTCGATAAGACACGAGAGTCTAAGGACTGGATCGGCTTTGAAGGATATGCATAATCGCGGTGTCAGGAGATTCGTCCAGCGATGTTGAACCTAATGCGCTCCTGATATCCCTGCTATAATTCCCGTCGTGGCTTTGTCGCCGATCTACGCAGCCCTGCTGGCCGGTGGTGTCGCGCTCGTTGTCTGCGCGATCATGTCCCCGGCTATCATCCGCTTCGCCATCCATCGAGGCGTGCTCGATCATCCCGAAGAATCCAAGCCGGACCGCAGGCCGGTGCCCACCCTCGGCGGCACCGCGGTTTTTTCGGGCGTAATCGCCGCGATATTCGTCACGTTTCCCTTTCTGCCTGAAGAACTGAGGCCTGATGAGATCAACGCGGTTCTTGGCATAGCCCTGGGCGCCGCACTGATATTCATCATCGGTCTGTTCGACGATCTTTTCGGGCTCAAGCCAAGCCGTAAATTCCTGTTCCAGGTTCTGGTGGCGGCAGCGGGGATCCTTTTCGGCATCAAGATCGGCTTCCTGTCGGGCATCCGCACCGATTTCATCTATCTGCCCGTCGCCGCGACCGTGGTTCTGACCATTCTCTGGATCACCGCGCTGATGAACGCGGTCAACCTGATTGACGGCCTCGACGGTCTCGCGTCGGGCATCACCGCGATCGGCGCGATGGCATTCCTCGTGCTCGCCCTCGCTCGCGGACAGGTGGCGGCCGCGCTTCTGTCCGCAGCGGTTCTTGGAGCGTCGCTCGGGTTTATCCCGTATAACTTCTACCCGGCGAAGATCTTTCTCGGCGACGCGGGCTCGCTTCTGCTGGGCTACCTGCTGGCAGTGATATCGATTCTCGGCCCGTTCAAGACCACCACTGCTTTGGCAATCGTGCTTCCGATCCTCATCCTCGGCCTTCCGTTGTTCGATACATCCTGGGCCATCCTTCGACGCACCGTCGCGGGTCGCAAGCCATACGAGCGCGACACCGAGCATGTGCACCATCAGCTAGCAAAGAAAGGCCTGGGCCATCGGGGAACGGTGATCGTGCTCTATATCGTCGCCGCAATCCTCGCTGTCGTCGCAGTAGCGCTGGGATCGCCATAGAAAGGACACTACGCATGTTCGAAGGGGCGACTCTTTTTGGAGGGGCGACTTGCAGTCGCCCTGAGCGGCGGCATTCTGCCGCCGTACTCGCGATCGCCTTGCAGGAACCCGACGCCCGAGCAATCCCGCTTGCATGCTGCGACGAGCGACGCCGAAACGTCCTTGCCAATGCGGCGACAACATGTCGCCGTGCCGGGCGATGGAATATCGTCCCTCCGTCATTCCCTGTATTCCGGCTTGAGGTTCCCCGCGAGCGCGTCCCCGTACATTCGCTTAACCCGCTCTACCAGTTGATCGAGATCGTATCGCTTAAACACAAGTCCCTGCGCCGCCGATCCAAGCCTCTTTCTCAGTTCGCTGTCGCCAAGAAGCGACAGCAGCTCCGCTGACGCTCTCTCCGCATCTCCTGCCGGAACGAGGATCCCATTCTCGCCGTTTGCTATCAGACCAGGGATTCCGCCCACATCGGTGCAAAGACACGGCTTCCCGAGAGCCATACATTCGAGCACTCCGAATGGAAGGTAGTCGAAATCCGCCAGATGGATAGCGACATCATACGCCGCGAAGATATCCGGCGTGTCCTCTCTCTCACCCAGGAACCGCACGTTTTCGGATACCCCGACTTCCTCCGCCAGCGCTTCCAGCCTGCCCCTTTCCGGCTGATCAGGATCGTACCGACCTCCGAGAATAACAGCGGTCAAACCCGGATGCTGATCGATCACCTTCGGAAGCGCCTTTATCAACGTGTCCTGGCCCTTTCGAGGCGCTATACGGGTAGTCGTTCCAATAAGAAGATCGTCCTGCCCGATCCCCAACTCGTCGCGAATTCTACCGGGATTCACTTTATCCAGCTTGAAAAGGTCTGGTGCAAGTCCCCAGCCGTGCACCACACTCTGCGCGGTCGACGGGAAGTACTCTCTCGCTCCTTCGGCATCAGCGTGACTTGCAAGAAGCACGCCGGTCAGGTTCCTGTCGGTGATTCGGTTCACGAACCTGCGAAATCGCGCCTCCGTCGGAGCCACCCCGGTGAATGAAAGCAGTCTTGCGGGCACTTTCGCGATTCTCGCTGCCCTTGCGAACGCGAATGTCGCCTGGTACTCCGTCAGGATGATGTGGATGAGGTCCGCATCGATCTCCCTGAGAAACCGGGCCATCCTGCCGATCTCCCGGATCGTGGTCTTGAGCGCGTTCGGCCAGTTCGCTCCCGGCCATCCGAGCTTGCGACCGTACGCCGGGCTTGCCATTATCGCGAACTCCCTCGCGCTGAGGTTCTCGATCCCCAGCGAGTTGACCATGTCCACGAACGGCTCGCGATCGACGCCCGGCCACCAGTAGCAGAACAGGACACGGACCGCCTTGTAGTTCGGCGACGCGCGCCTCAGGTATTCGAGCAGGAGGTTCCGCATCCCGGGATTGATGTAGAGCCCAAGCGCGTAGACAATCGTCCTGTTTCTGAGATCGGGTTCGAGCTTGTCGTTCCGCTCGGTCATTACGGTGGGAATCGTACCATTAATGCGGTTTCTACTTCTTTCCCCTCTTCTTGCGCTTCCCGAGGAGCTTCTCTCTCCAGCTTTTGGACATCGTCTCGGCTGCAGTCCTGAGAATCAACCTCGCCGCACGCTCCTCGTGCTTTTTGCAGAACGTTACTACCTTGCCGGGGGCTGTACGCGCGGCTTCCCTGAGGAGCCAGCCGACGCCTTTCCGCACCATGTCCTCTTCGTCAGGCATCAGCGGCGCGGCGACTCTCCAGACATCCGCGAGATACTTCCCTTTTCGCGCGTGCTTGACCAGCGCGACCGCCGCCGCTCTTCGTCGCCAGAGATTCTTCGACCTGGTCCACTTGACCAGCTCCTTGCGACGCTCCGGCGATCCGTCAAGATGCGCGCCGATGATGTCCGCCGACAGGTAATCGCAGCTCGCCCAGTCCTTCAAATCGTCGACCCAGTCATCGCAGAGCGCCCATGTCCTGTCGTCGAATTCCTCCGGGAAGGCCGTCAGGAGCGATAGCGCGACCATCCGCTCCTCGAGCGCGCCTCTCTTCCATAAAGGTTTCGCGAGCTTCATCGCCTGTGCGAATCCACCGTTGAACCTGCACCATTTGGCGGCTTCCCGTGCGATGGGCCTGATGTCCGGAGCTTTCACTCCAATCGCGTCGATGCCGTGCTTGAAATACTTCTCGATCGAATTGCGATTCTCATCCGTCGCGAGCGCTTCAAGGAGCTTCCGAATCGATTTCCGTGTGAGTTTCTCGGGCATGATTCATCATTCGGTCAGGCTGCCGATCCTGATAGGTTTCGGATCCTTGCGACCCTCGATTCGATCCATGAGATCTTCTATGCCGTCCGCCTCATATCCCTCTCCCGCCGGCAGGCGCAGTGCCAACTCGTCGGCCGGACTGATGTCTTTGCATGTCATGCCAAATCCCTCCAGTTTGCCCAGATCTCCTTCGCAGTCTTCAGTATCACCTTCAGCTTGCTGCCCGTCTGCTCCCCGATAATCCTCGGGTAGTGATGCACTCCCACCTGCGCGATTCTCGCCCCGGCCTTCCTGAGCTTGATGAGAACTTCCGCATCGATCAGCGCCCCGTCGCTCTTCAATTCCACGTTATCGAAAAACTTCGCCCTGTACAGCTTGAACGCGCAGTCCACATCTTTGACATTCAGCCGGAAGAAGATCAGAAGGAAGGTGTTGTACAGCCACGCATTGAGCTTTCGATGCCACGGATCCTTGCGATCCACCCGGTAAGCAGACACAACATCCGCTTTGTCCACAAGCGGGATAAGCTTGACGATCTCGCCGGTGTCGAACTGACCGTCGCCGTCGGTGTAGAAGATGAATTCCTTGCCGCAGCTTGAGAAGCCGGTCCTGAGAGCGGCGCCGTAGCCGCGATTCTCCGGATGGTGCCTTGCCACGATCTCGGGATGGTCCTCGGCAAGTTTGTCGATGATCTCGCCTGTGCGGTCCGCGCTTCCGTCGTTGACGAGAATCAGCTCCAGGTCGTCTGTCACCATCCTCAGCTTTGCCAGAGCGTCCTCGGCGACCCACCGTATGTTCGGCTCCTCGTTGTAAGCGGGCATGAACGCCGACAGGGAGGCCAGCTTCGGCCCTGTGTATTCCTTTGGTGGAGGTGGAAGCGGAGTGCCCTTCCGAATTGCGGGTTGATCCGTCGAGCTGGTCTCAGGTGATTCGATCATCTGGCTAACCGCTCCCCTGGAGCGGCACATGAGGCGAGGACTGACGCTTCTAGTAACCTTCCGGGAGCTTCAACAGCACGACGACCGTCCGGTGTTCCGGCACAGTGATTGTGTCAGGCCAGGTGTAGAATGGACCGTCCCGGCTCGAGCTGATCTGGATCGTATAGTTGCCTCCCGGAACCGTCCCCTCGAATCGGCCTTCGCTGTCGCCACGGATCTGCTGGTCAGGTACGGTCGGGCTTTTGTACGTGCGGCCGATGATCAGCCAGGGATTGACCACCGCCTCCCCGGAGTCCTCGTAAACCACCACTCCGATGATATTGCCGTCGGCAAGACCGCCGTTACAGGCGGCGATTCCGAATGCCATCAGCCCGATAATCAGCGCCGGAAGTATTCTCTTGGTCATTTCGTGTCTCGTCCTCCCTGCGATCTTGCCAAGTCAATGACCGACCTTGCGAGCCCGTTTATCTGCGGAAACGATACTTCAAAAGCGTCCAGATAGCCACCACCCCGTCCCACCAAGTGATCTTCTTCCCTTCCTGCGATGTTCGGCCCCTGTATTTGATGGGAACCTCGATCAGCTTGTACTTCTTCTTGAGCACCTTGCTCGTGACTTCCGGACAGAACTCGAATCGCTGGCAGGTCAGTTCCACGGAGTCGATGACATCCCGCCTGAACGCCTTGTAGCAGGTGGCTTCATCCGTGATGTATTTCCCGTAGAGCAGGGTTGCCATCCCTGCCAGAAGCCTGTTAGCCATCCAGTTCGCGAACGCCATTCCCTCCGGTCGGGCTCTTCCCATGAATCTCGATCCATATACCACATCCGCCTGCCCCCTCAGGATCGGCTCCAGGATCTTCGGGTAGTCCTCCGGATCGTACTCAAGGTCGGCATCCTGAATGATCACGATCTGGCCTGTCACGTACTTCAAACCGATGCGTATCGCGAAGCCCTTCCCGGAGTTCAGCATCGAGAAATGCACTTTCAGGACATCCGAGCCCTCATGCTGCTCCTTGATCTCCTCCAGCACCCTCATCGTGCCGTCGATCGACCCGTCATCGACAACAATGATCTCCTTCTGGAGGCCGATGTCCACGGCGGCGACACGGTCGATGACTTCCGCGATGTTCTCCACCTCGTTGTAGCACGGAATAATCACCGACAGTTTTTTGATGTCTTCGGGAGCGACAACCATTCGTCCGACACCAGATTCTAGCACAAATGCCCTCGATCAATGTTTGGCGCGCTACCGAATCCCGACGGCCTTCATTAGGTCGAGCAGGACCTCTTTCGCGGTCGATCTCGCCTTCTCGGCAGCCTCGGCGAGTATGCGATCCACCTCGCCACGGTTCTTCGCGAACTCCTCGCGCTTTTGGCGGATGGGCTTCAGTGCGGCGTTCATCTTCTCGGTGAGTTCCTTCTTGCACTGCACGCAGCCGCGCTCGCCGGATTGGCACGTGTCCTTGATTCTCTGGAGCTCCGCCTTGTCCTTCTCGTAGATCGCGGTCAGGTAGAAAACCGGGCAATCGTCCGGATGCCCGGGATCGTTCTTGTACGGCTTCAGGGGATCGGTGTACATCGTGCCGACCTTCTTAGCCGTTGCCTCCTGGGAATCCTTGATGTAGATCGCGTTGCCGTAGGATTTCGACATTTTCCGGTTGTCCGTGCCCGGGACGGTCGGAAAGTCGCCGTGAAGATAGGCCGGCACAGGGAAGATCTCTCCGAACCTGTTCACTATGCTCTGCGCGAGGTCGATCGTCAGGTTGAGATGCGCCGCCTGGTCCTTACCGATCGGAACCAGCTCGCCCCGATACAGGAGAATGTCGGCGGACTGGAGCACCGGATAGCCGAGAAATCCGTAGTTCGGGGATTCCATCTTGAGCTGCTCGACCTGCTCCTTGTATGTCGGGTTCCTGAGAAGCCATCCGACAGGCGTGAACATGGACAGAAGCAGGTGAAACGCGGGGATCTCGACAATGTCCGACTGTCGGAACAGCGTCGATTTCATCGGATCGAGACCGCCGGCAAGCCAGTCGAGCATGACCTCGTAGGTGTTCTCCTTCACGTTCATGCTCTCGTCCCACGTCGTGAGCGCGTGATAGTCCGCGATGAAGAAAAAGCAGTCGTATTCGTCCTGCATCTTCGCCCAGATCTCAAGCACGCCGTGAAGGTGCCCGATATGAAGCGCTCCCGTAGGGCGCATGCCGCTGGTCACTCGTTTCTTCCTGACCGGCTTGTTCATGGCTTGTCTCCGTATCCCGGGATCGCACCTGGAGCGCAATCCCTCTAATTAAGTTCGATTCCGTCCCGCCTTCCGTACCCCTCCCTTACGCATCACAGTCCCGATAAAAAAAACCGGCCACCGGCCGGTCACACAGGACGATCCATCCAGCCGGATTGCTTCTATCCGCCTGACCACACCCAGACAGCGACCGTGGTTGATATCCGATTTCGCTTTTGCATTAACCTCGACCCTCGCGCAGAATATACCCCATTCTGCCGTCAAGTCAACCCTCAATGGAGCCTCGGAAATCCCCATCCCGGAAGGCTCGTGTCGACGAGGGTGGTTGAGTCCTCGATGTTAGTCATTTTCTGATTCAAGATATCCTCCTCCGTCTCGATGACCGTCCCGTTCTCGTCCATCGTGTAGGTGAACTCCGGGATCGCTCTCATGCGGTTGCGATGGACAAGCTCGATGTGCACGATTCCGCCGGTTTCGGTCGGCACGAACCCGGCATAGAACCATCCCGGCCACCCGACATCGATCACCGGCAACTCGTTGAAAACATCTTCTTTCGGCTCCCATGAATCGATCGTGACTTCTTCGGCGGCGTACGGGAACTTACCGAGCTTCTCGTATGCTCTCTTGACCAGGTACCTGGAGAAGGAGTACGCGAGGAAATACCTCGTCAGCTCGGGCGTTTTGCCTGACCACGGGTACAGGATTTCGTCATACCTCGCGAAGTGCGCTTCGTACCTGCTCGCTGCTTGATCGTCGCCCAGGTCCACAAGAACCGGCTGCTCGTCCTCGGATGCCGCAGAGAAGAACGCGAACTCATAGCCCGTATCGGTGAAGCTGAACTGGACGCGGTACAGATCGTCCCGGATCGCTCCGAGCGGTCTGTCCACCACCTCGAAGTCGGGAGCGAAATCGGGAGCAATGGGAATGAACCATGTAAGCTCCGAATCCTCAAGTTCCTGGAGCGAACTCGGCAGGCGCCCGTACGACCTGTAGAAAGCCTCGGTGCTTGTATCATAGAGAAATCCGACCGATTCCGCATGTGCCTGCCACTCGGCAGGATTTTCCATCCTCACAGCTGGTGTCCCCGTCCCGGTCGCTTCCCGCTCCTGATCGGGACCCTCTGGCTCAGGCCGCCCCGTGCATCCAGACAGCATAATGAGCGGGATTGCGGCGATGATCGTCAGCAAGAACAGTCGCAAGCATCGTATCCCAGGCATCATGATCCTCTCGAATCCCCAACGCATGCATTTGACAGGCGGGGGTAACTGGCCGCACATTATACAAGAAACCCTGTCATCTGATTTGCCCTGAAATCTGCGATGAATGATTTCATTGAAACGATCAGTAAGAAGCGACTATCCGCATTTTTCGCCTTTGCATGCGTGCTGTCGGCGATTCTGATCTCATCGTGCGTGCAGAGAGAAAGAAACCGACCCCACTACATCGCTACCATCCCG
>CAYLVL010000115.1:4372-8349 GCA_964387135.1 uncultured Planctomycetota bacterium | reverse complement strand
CAGTTTGGGCAGGGCCTCGATCAGCAGTTCGAAGCCCTTCTGCTCGGCAAGCCTGCTGATCATACCAACAAGGGGACCGGTGCCCTTGGGAAGTCCCATCACTTTCCTGAGCTTGGTGCGGCAGACCCATTTGCCCTTGAGATCATCGGGGGTGTAATTGCCGGGGATGAGGGGATCGTCGTTCGGGTCCCAGAGCTCATAGTCGACACCGTTCAGGATACCAACGAGCTTGCCCGAGCGCTCCGCAAGCACGCCGTCGAGTCCGGCGCCGAACTCCGGCGTCTGGATTTCCTTCGCGTAAGTCGGGCTGACAGTCGTGACCCGATCGGCGAAGATAATGCCGCCCTTCAATACATTCACCTGGCCGAAATACTCCAGTCCTTCCACGTTGAAAAGTTCCCAGGGCAGATCGAGACCCTGGTACTTGTCGCCGGAGAACCGTCCCTGGTAGCCGAGATTATGGATGGTCAGCAGCGACCGGGTTCCCGCAAAGAAAGGATCCTCCGCGTAATGGGACTTGAGATACACAACCGCCATTGCGGCCTGCCAGTCATGCGCGTGCAGGATGTCGGGACGGATATGAAGAGCCTTGAGCGCCTCAAGGCCCGCCTTCGAGAACACCGCGAACCTCGTGAGGTTATCGTCATAATCCTGTCCCGCTTCGGTGTAGAGAGCTTCGCGATCGTAGGCGGAAGGATAATCAATGAACAGGATTTTCATCCCGGACGGATGCTCCATTCGCCTCACGCAGGCGCTCTGGGTGTAGCCGGGCAGGAAAAAGGGAAGATTGTCGACGACTACAGGCGGGACGCTGTTGTTCTCTTCCGCCCACTCCGCGACCATACGATAATAGGGAATAATGACGGTGACATTGGATCCAAGATGAGCCAGTTCCTCCGGCAGTGCACCGACAACGTCGGCCAACCCACCCGTCTTGCAGTACGGCACCATCTCGCTTGCCATGAATACGATTTCAAATGTTGGCGGCATAGGGCGCCTCCTCCTCCTTCGGTGAATACGGACCCTCCAGCCTGACAACTTCGCCGGAGGCTTTTACATGAGTCCACTTGGGGACAACCACCCTCCCCTTGGGAGTGACCGTGAAGTTTTTCTTGTCGAATTCCGGATCCATACCGATTTCAACGCCGTCATCGATTATGCAGCCCTTGTCGATGATGGCGTTTCGGATGCGGACATGACGTCCGATCTCGGTATCGCTGAATATTATGCTGTCCTCAACCATGGCATAGGAGTGGACGAAGACATTGTGGAAAAGCATGCTGTTCAGCACCGTTGAGCCCGAGACAATACAACCTGATGCGATGATGCTGTCGATCGCCTGTCCGAACCGTCCACCCTTCTCCGCGAACACGAACTTGGCGGGAGGGAAAGGCCGCATCAGCGTACGTATCGGCCACTGGTAGTTGTAGAGGTTGATAGGGGGATGTACGGCCCTGACTTCCATGTTCGCATCGTAGTAGGTGTCGACGGTGCCCACATCGCGCCAGTATGTTTTTTCCCTCTCGCCCTCACCGGGAATCCAGTTGAGCGAGTAATCGTACGCGTAAACCGCCTCCCCGCGCGAGACCAGGTCGGGAATGACGTTCTTCCCGAAGTCGTGTGCAGAGTCCTCTTTCTCCTGGTCCCTGAACAGGGCGTCCTTGAGAGCGGGCGTCTCCCAGAAATAGCTGCCCATGCTGACGAGCGCCATGTCGGGACGTCCGGGCATGGGCTTGGGCACATCGGGCTTCTCCTCGAAACCGATGATTCTGCTTTTCTCGTCAATTTCCATCACGCCGAACCGCCCGGCGGCTTCCTCGACCGGAACCGGTACGCAGGCGACCGTGAGCGACGCGCGCCGCCTGAGATGAAAGCGGAACATCTCGGCGACATTCATCTTGTAGACATGATCGCCCCCGAACACCGCGACATGCTCGGGGTTGGTGTCCCAGATTATGTGGAGATTCTGGAAGACCGCATCGGCCGTCCCCGTGTACCAACTCTGGCCGGTGCGCATCTGGGCGGGCACCGGATCGATGTAATGGCCTATAACGCTGGAGAGATTCCAGCCACGTGCAAGATGCTTGTTGAGCGAATCGCTCATGAACTGGGTCAGAACCTTGAGGTGATAGAACTTGGAGTTGACGAAGTTGGAGAGGACGAAATCTATGATTCTATAGACTCCTCCGAAAGGCACGGCGGGCTTCGCGCGATCCGCTGTCAGCGGCATCAGTCGCTCGCCGCGACCACCCGCGAGGATCATCCCCAGAACTTCAAGCATGTCTCAGTCGTCCTCCTCCTTGAGTGCCTTTCTCAATGACTGCTGGTATAGATCCACCGAGGACGGAAGCTCACCCGGAATCCTGGAAGGCGCAGCTCTGAGCGGCATGCGTATGGGATTCGTGACCAGAAGCGGTACCTCCTCGCCATCGCACAGCCCTGCAATGACATACAGGTACTCCATTCCGGGCTTTACACCTGAGTCCTGAAAGCGGCCTATGGGGCCGATTTTCCAGGAGCTTTCCCTCTTCGGCATCTCACCCTCGAGATGCATGCGTATCAGTCGGTACTCGGTGTCTCGTTCCGAATCCGATTCGGTCACTCCCGCGATTTCCCAGAATACCAGGGCTCTTTCGGGGACTACTGCTATCGCGACAGCCTCATCGAAACCATAGGCTGAGCTCCAGGTCGATGGTTCGGGAATGGGAGGCAGCCCGGCTCCCGGGGGACCAAGCTGCGTTTCCAGCATTTCCGACGGTCGTTCGGTTTCAGGCTGATCGTGTTCTGCCATCTCTCCCCCTCCCCTTCTACATACTAATATTAGATTTCGTTGGCATTTAATTGCCGACTAATCGACTATACTCCCCTGCGCTCAGAATTCAAGTCCTGACTTGCAGCAACGGGGCGCCGCTCTGTTACCTTTCAATGACAGAAAGGCGCATAAATGCCCTGCAATTCCAGGCCTCGCCCGATTTCAGGTCGATGGGCATCCGGAACAGCGTGCATGTGCCCTGGTAAGTCATCTCGAGCCCTCCCTCCCCCCTGCTCAGGGTCTTTACGGGATAGACTCCCAGCCACTCAGAACCCGGAACGCCGACATGAATCCGTACCCCGGTCCACTCATCGACGCAGATTATCTCGTCCTGCCCGTCAAGCTCAAACTTCGCCGAAAGAGGCCGGTGACTGCCGTCGGGGAGAACATAGTAGCGGTCAGGTGCGTCTCCCGCGAGCAGACCGAGGTTAAACTCGACGTACGCTGTACCCGCGAATGAAGCCGAATCATTTCGCGACAGGCTGTAGTGCATCTCGCCGGTGCGGCCCCGCTTATCGAACTTGTAGACTTTCTCCCGATGCCAGGGACCGCAATCTGAGGAAAGCTTGAGGTATTCCTCATAGACATGGACAGACCAGTGTCCTGACTCAGGACCAAGCTCCGCCCGGTAGTCGACGGAAGCCAGCCTGTCGAGACCGATATCATCCGTCAGGACGCGATCGGCGAAGCACCCGCGTCGCGACAGGTCATAGCCGAATCCCTCTCGCCATCCTGCGGGAGCGACTTCAGCCAGGTCATGGATGCTCGCCGGAGTTGACTGATCGGCGCCTTTATCGGCTTCGCGCATAGTGGCGTGATATGCCTCAAAACGCCGTGCGAGCACATCGATAACATCCACTTCCCTCTCAATGGAGCCTGCCGAGATAACCTGCGAGGTGCGGGGATCGATGACCCAGTTGACTTCGCCGCCGGTCACGAGGACGCTGCATTCGGAATCGGGTTTTCTCTCGGAGCCGGATCGATCCGAGTGACTGGTGCCGATGAACCTGAATGCAGGAAAGGGCGGATCGGCTTCCGCGAGAGCCGCCTCGGCTTTGAGAATCTCCCGCAGCACGGCGAACCTCAAATAGTTGAGATAAAGGCCGCCGAAAACCCCGTGCCAGTACACGCAATTACACTGCGCCCTGAGCGCATGCCACAGGGC
>CAYLVL010000115.1:0-4362 GCA_964387135.1 uncultured Planctomycetota bacterium | reverse complement strand
CGCGAGCGGCGAAGCTTTCCCGTCACCGGAAGGGACGACATCGGGATCCCGCTCGACCACGCTTTGGATGATTTCCTGCACCCGCTCGTGCATGTGTCTCGACTCCGGGTACCTCGCGAGGAATGTCCTGAACAAGCCGCCGACATGCGGTGGCTCCAGCTTCCTGAGTGCTTCGTTCGACTCGATCCACTTGTGGATGCCCTCCGCGGCGAGGTTTCTCTTCGGGTACAGGTTCCAGATACCCATCTCGCGATAGCTCGAGGTCGGGATATAGACGCGCATGCGGGGATGCGGGACGAGTTCCATATACTCCGAGGGATGGGTTGTGGTTATCAGCGGCGACTCCTCGATCCGTCCGAGGAATTCATCCAGCCAGCCCTTCTCATAGACCCACTTATATGTCTGGGGCCACATCCCGAACTTCTCGCCGTCGTCACCATAGGTAATCGCGGCGTCTTCGGGAAGCTCCCTCGCGAGACGCTCGAGGTATCCGACCGCCTCCTCGGCGGGTCGGAACGGGATGAGGTACCTGAGCCTCTCGTTGATCGGGAAGATGGCCACCGATCGACCGTTGTGTTCTGTGCGATAGTAGCCCCATACCTTGTGATCGCCGGGCTCGGGAAGTCCGGCTCGAAGCTGGCTGTCGTCGAGCAGGGTGTATCTCACACCCGCCCGAGACAGCCTTTCCGCCATTACCGGCTCCCATACCCGCTCGGTCGTCCAGCTCCCCACAGGCTCCGCCCCGAACTTGTCCTTCAGGTAGACGCGCATCTGCTCGAACTGGTGGGAGAACGCGGTCCCGTGGATGATCGGCTGGATCGGCTCCCACATCCCGCCGGTAAGGAATTCGAGCCGTCCCTTCTCCAGCTCCTCTCTCAGGATGTCGAAATATTCCCCTCGCTCGGCTTCCATCCATTCCCAGAGACAGCCGGAGCAATGGAGCGCCCATTTGACGCCGGGATGACGCCGGACAACGTCGAGGAAGGGCTTGTACGCGATGTCGTATGCCTTTCCGAACACGTCGGGGAGATTTCCAAGGGGCTGGTGGTTATGTAAGACGAGAAGTAGGTGAAGCATCTGGGGGTTCCCCGTCGGTTGAAATCAGAAAAAGGACCAGGCAACGCCATAAGTTTCTCAATCAGCCTGCTGCGCGTTTGTGCGAGGAGGGATATACGCAAGGCGGGTCATTCGCGCCAGAGACTCGCCAGGTATTTTTCGTCGGGAATGGTAACCGAGACGGTGCCGAACAGGGGACATCTGTCGATCTGCTGTTTTTCTCTCATGATGAAACAGGCCAGGCTCACCGTGGATCTCGGGCCGGCGCCCAGGGCTTCAATGGGTATGGAAAGCTCGACGACCTGATCGATAGCAGCCGACTCAAACGTATCGATATGGTAGCCCATCTTCTCCGGATCCGGACGGTAGAGCCTTAACTGGACCTTGCTGCCGGGTACCAGGCCCATCGCCATGTGCAGCTCGTGCGGTTTGAGGAGCCTGATAACAAGGACATCATCAGGCTGGATTTCTTCCCGCTCGATGTCAAGACGCAGGTAGAGATTTTTTGTGTCGGCGCTGAAATAGAGGTCGGTAATCGGTCCGGATTTCTCGCGAGCCATCAGCCCTTCGAGCAGGCTGGCCTTCAGATGCCCGGCGCCGGACCATTCGTAGAAATTCGTGATCCTGCCGTCGATCTCCGGACTGATAACGTCCAGCGGGGCTTCGACCTTAAGGTTGTCCACTGGCAGCTTGGGATCAACGGGAACGAGAAGGGCCGCGGGAACATCAAGCCCCATAAGCTCATAAGCCCGCACGAGACGATTCCGGTAAAGGATGTCAAAAATATAGTCAAGCGGGCTGTGGAAAGGCTCTCCGTACCACCAGAACCAGTCGCTTCCCTCGGCCACCCACAACTGCTCGAGCACCTTCCTTCTGTCATCCGTGCCGATCTCATCCTCGCTGCCTTCAGGCAGGGGGAATGTCTCGTCCAGAGTGCGTCTCGTATCGGCAAGAAGGCTCCACGCCTTCCTTGCCTCATCGCAGCCCATCCAGATGTCGAAATTGCCCGCGATCCAGCTTCCTGCCCCGATCTTGTCTATCCGGGATTTCGGGGGGAACTCCGCCAGGTACTCCTTCGGTGTGGTGAGCTTGATCGTGGGATGATTCTCAAGGGCCTGGGCCAGTCCGGTAAGAAATCCCTCGCCGCCGTCCGGATAATGCTCCCACGGATTCTCGCCGTCGCAGACAGTAGTCACAAGAGGCGGAGGCCCGTCCTTCGGCCAGTTCTTCGAGATACTCTCGATTCTATCGAGGAAATCCCTGACGGCTTCCTCGGGCTCTTTCCATGAGTACTGGAATCCTATTTCGTCGGAGATTTCCCTGTTACGGAAGAAAGCCGCCAGTGGAGGCCCATCCGGAGAGCCCACCAGCCACGGGTGACGATTGTCGGCGGAAGGGGGCACTTCCGTGCCTGTTGATTTGTCATAGAGCAAAGCCTCGTCCGCGGCAATCCACCTGATCCCGACATCCTGAATCAGCTCAACCGCCTGCTGGCTTATCGATCCCTCGCTGGGCCACATCCCGTCGGGCTTGTGACCGAACGTGCTCTCGAATTCCGCGACACCCATCGTCAACTGCCTGCGCGCATCCTGAGGATAGCGGAACTCAGGAGTGTCGGGGTGCGCGTCCGGACGGGCACGGCTGTCCATAAGCAGCGGAAGAATGGGATGGTAGTAGGGCGTGCAGGTAAGCTCGATCACGCCCTCCGCTTCGAGACGTCCGTGCTGCGGAATGATGTCTCTCAGACATTCGCGCACTTTCTCGACCACCACCTGCTTGTCCTCATCGGTGTAGCTTTGCTCCCGTTTCATCATCGAAGCGATGATGGGGTCTTTTCGGAGCGTGAAACCGCACCAGGCGAGATTGAAAAGGACAACGAGGTCGCGGAAATCGGAGCGGGTGAACCGGGCGCGAGCGTACTGGAGATCGAGGCCCGCGATCTCGGTGCCCCGCTTCATGAGGAGCTGGTTGTAGCGCTGATGTTTGCGGACGTGGACATCCCAGCTGACGAAGAAGCAATGCCTGAGAAGGAAATCCTTTTCGTTGTCATTCAGCTCTTCAGCAGGTTTCAGGGAAAGCTCGTAGAAGTAGTCGTTGTCGGGATTCGCGATCAGGTCCTGAATCTGGTTAAGGAGAACGGGAGAGAAGTTGATGGTCTGCCTGAAGTGGGGGAAGTCGGACGAGACACGGGCTACGTCGGTGTAGCCCCGCGCGGCATGCAGGTGTACCCACGGCAGCAGGTGCACACCGGTATTGGGATGCCGGTAGTCCGGCTGATGCATGTGCCATATGAGCGCAAGTCGAACTTCACGCGCCATATCGTAACCTGCGTTCAGACAACTTCTCTAAGGTATCTGGCCGCCTCCTCCGGAGGGGTCGGATTGATATAGAAGCCGGTTCCCCATTCGAAACCGGCGGTTCTTGTCAGCCTGGGGAACATCTCGATGTGCCAGTGATAATGGGCGTGGCCATATGGGAAGTTCTCTTCCATGGCGCCTTCGCTGGGAGTCGTGTGGACCACGTAATTGTAATGCACTCCGCCGAGCGTCTTCTTGTACTTCCCGACAAGCCTGCCCATGACACCCGCAAGATCTCTTAGTTCGTCGTCGGACGCCTGGGTGTAGTCGGCCTGATGCCTGGTGGGGATAATCCACAGCTCGAAGGGGTGGGCCGCCGCGAAAGGTGCGAGAACGATGAAATGAGTGCTTGCCAGCACCACCCGCTCCTCGAGCATCTGCTCCTGGTCGATGATGTCGCAGAATATGCAGCGCTTCTTGAAACGGTAATGCTGCTGGGTTCCCATCAATTCCTCAGTGACTCTCTTGGGCACGATGGGGGTCGCGATAATCTGCGAATGAGGATGTCTCAGGCTCGCGCCCGCCAGACGTCCGTAGTTCCGGAACACCAGGATGTACTCGAAGCGCTCGTCGCGCATGAGATCGACTATGCGCTCGCGGTAAGCTTTGTACACAAGGAAATTCTCTTCCAGTGTCCTGGTATCGAGGTCCTTGAAGTGATCGGGATTCTCGATGACAACCTCGTGGGCGCCGACGCCGTTCATCTTGTCGTAAAGCCCCACGCCCTTGCGGCCAAGCTGACCCTCGATCTTGAGTGCGGGGAACTTGTTCGGAATGACCCTCAGTTTCCAGCCGGGACTGTCCGGCTGGCTGCCAGATGGCCTGACCGCCGCGACCTCGGGAGGTGTCATCTCCTCGTTGCCGGGGCAGAAGGGGCAGTTGTCCGGGGTACCCTTGCCGGCTTCCGCCTCCTGGCTGAAATCACTCGGGCGCTTGCCCCGCTCGGTAG
>CAYLVL010000114.1:0-8360 GCA_964387135.1 uncultured Planctomycetota bacterium | reverse complement strand
ATTCCTTGAGCGCCTTCAGTTCCGGATGCCTGAACAGCCCGGAATCGTCGAAGTTGATCTTCGCGTCGATCGCCCAGATCTTCCCGTCCGGCGACAGCACGAGCGGGTTGACCTCGGCGAGCGAGCAGTCGTAATCGAGGACCAGCTTGTAGAGCTTCTGGATGATCCCCGCCGCCTTCACAGCCACATTCGCCTCGAATCCCACATCGAAAAGCATCTTCCGCGTCTCGTACATGTGGAGCCCGTACGCGGGATCGATCCACACCTTCCCGATCTTCTCCGGCGTCTCTTCCGCCACCTGCTCGATATCGACTCCACCGGCGGGAGACGCGATGACTACATGCTGCTTGCGGTCGCGGTCGAGGACGATGCCGATATAGTACTCCTTCTCGATGTCCACCGCCTTCGCGACGATCACTTTTTCCACCGGAAGGCCCTTGATGTCCATGCCGAGGATAGCGCTGGATTTCTGCCACGCCTCGGTGGTGTCGTTGGCGATCTTCACTCCGCCCGCCTTGCCGCGTCCGCCCACCAGCACCTGCGCCTTGATGACCACGGGCGGCCCCAGCTCTCTCGCCAGCTTCTGGGCCTCGTCGGGATTGGTGGCGACTCCGAATGGGGGCACGGGAAGGCCGTACTTGATGAAAAAGTCGCGAGCATGGTGTTCGTGGATTTTCACTTTGGTCTCCGAAGAGGGAAAAACTAACCGCCGGGCTTCAGCACTCGGCGGTCCGGTTTAAAGGGAAGAATGATGATAACACCACTAGGGGCGATGTCAAGAGGAACGTGTCGATTGCTTCCAGCAGTCGAGTGGTATTTGATTCTGATTCAAAAATGGTAGAATATTGTCACAATCGTCCTCCGGGTGCCGGGGAGGACAGGCAAGAAGAAATGCCATGAAGATCAAAGGATCGCCGGAGGTGGCCCCTGGACTGTCAATGCGAATCGAGTGGACTATCTTGGGGGGCAACCCGTCTTTCGTGCCACAGAGATCGACACGGAAGCTTACGGCAATTTCAACATCGCCGAGCTTCAGAACTACAACTTCGGAGTAGCCAGCGGCCTTGCGGCGACGATCACCAACAACAACCCGACATACTTCGCGGCCTGGAGCGACGCGGTAGGTATGGTATGCGAGCCGTGTCACATCCAGGCAACGTTTGGGTATACGGAGACTATCTGAGGAGGGTGATTAGGATGCTCAGGAACCCTATTCTTATCCTTGTCTGCTTGATTTGCGGCTGCGCGCACAGCGTGCAGACGATATCCCCTGTTGCGCCGGATCTGGGCACTTCCCAGAGAAGCGCGTTCGCTGAATCTCCGCATCATCTGCTTGGGCTGTATGAGTTCCGATTCTCGGAAGACCATCTAAGCTGTGACGTGGTTCCGCAACGGATCGCTGGTTTTCACCTCAATGCCGTCAAGCTCCTTGATGAGTCGCCATGCACCAATTGCGTCCGGATTTCAAACCTGAAGGCCCTGGGAAGCGGAGTGATCGAATTGGATGTGACGATAAGGCATCCCTTTGAACAGCCGCTCGTGTACTCTGCGTTCGATGTGAAGGGCATAATCATGTTCAATGGGTCTCTGAGACCTCACTTGAGCAAGTTGACTTACTACACCTATCCTGAGCTGTATCCGGGATACATGAGCTGGGCGCTCAGAGGTGACTGGGAACTCCTCAATCCGGACGGCTACTCCTACTATTGGAGTCCGCCTTTCAACGCAGACAGCGAATGGCCCATCACCAGGTATTTCCCTGGAAGGCTCTCGTCAGGCGTCCCGACAGCCAATATCAACGGTTATATGGATTTCTACACTGACGAGGATCGGCACCTGTTCAGACCCGGACGCGCGATAACGAAGACCTATCAGATTCAGACTCAGCCCGGTCCGGTCGTGGCCGGATATGCAGTGGACGCCTGCTGGCACGGGCCCGATGTGTGTCCTGTTCTTGATCCCTTGACCGACTTCCCGCCGACAGCGAATTCGCCCGAGCCGTACCATTTCGAAGTCGTTGTGAACGACGGCGAACCGGTGATAGAAGATGACTGGTTCATGGATGCAAGGCGAGGGAGGATAAAGATGTTCATCGAACAGTGGAACGGGCTGACAGTGACCAAGACCGACTCGCTGGTTTTTTACCAGGTTGAAGGAGTCCTGGGTGAAGATAAACCTCACGATTTCTTGAATCCGGAGGGTGATGCTGAATTCGTACCATGCTACGAACCTTGTGGCGACAACTGCTACTGCGGCATTGGGAGATTCACACTGACTGGTTGTCCTGAGGGCTGGTACAGGCTTGTCACTATGACATACTGGGGTGAGTCGGGCTACTACTACGATATCGCCGTCGACGCGACCGATTTCTACTACGACCCACCGTAGCGCGCTGCGGTTGGCTCTATATGGAAGTCTACGCCTTCCAGGTTACCTGGCCGGTTTTGCCGTTGACCTTCACGATGGCGCCGTTCGGGACGGTCTCGATCAGGCTCCCGGCAGGCTCGCAGACCAGCGCGACCTTGGCGATTATCGCGCCCTCGACAATGTTGGGATCGGCGGGTTTGTCGAGCACAATGGCTGCCGGTTGATTGCCGACCTTCGCGAGAGACATGAGCACCACGCATCCTCCCGATGAGCCTTTCGTCTCCGGGTAGATCATGACTTTCCCCGCGATCGACTCGCCTTCGTGCTCGTGACCGCTCGCGATGATCTTCCCGGTGTTCATGTCGACATCGCCGAGGAACGAGAATGCGTCGCGGCATACGAGGGCCTCTCCTTCCGCGATTCGTTTCACCATGGGTCGCGCGCTGACGGATTTTTCGGGCATTGGTATCACCATCGCGATTTCAAGCCCACATCGCAGATGTGGGTCTACCGATTCCAGCGGGCAATCGCCATCGGCAGGCCCGTGTCTGTGACCTGGGTCGGTCTAAACCACCTTCCCTGCTACCGCGCATTCGAGGCACTGATCGCGGTTCTTAAGGGCCGTCTTGCACCCGATCAGATCCCCCACGTACCTCGCCATCTTGCACGAATCGGTCACCATCGCAGCGACATGTGGCGTGTGGAGGCGGTACTCCTTGCAGGTCGAGATTCGCATGTGGCTCTCGACCGGGCACGTGTCGCAGATCACCAGTCCGCCCGCGTCCTCGATCGTCTTCGTGATCCCTTCCCAGCTCGCCGCTCTTTTCGTCATGCGGTTCGTGCACACCCAGAGCTTTACTCCCTCGTGCACCTTCGCGTTTCTCTCCTTGAACCACTGCGCGACATATCGAAGCTGCTCGAGGTTGTAGTGAGGACATCCGAGCGTCACGAAGTCGACCCCGTAACCGGGTCCGAGTGACGTGAGCTTGTCGTAGACATCCGCGATTTCCTTCTTCCCGACCGTGCATGTTTCCTTCGGCTTCTCGCCATGAAAGGCTTCCTCGACCGTGTTCACTTCCGCAGTGTGCCCGGGGGCATGGTAGAGCGTGACCGAGCCGCTTGTAGCAAGGGCCGCTCCCATGGCGATGAGGTTGTGCTGATTGGGTGTTCCGATATTGTCCAGCACCGGGACCTCGCTGCCGACAATCCCGCCCACGTGAAATCCCAGCGCCGAGTAGTCCGAATCGTACTTGAGATCGTCAGCGTCCAGCTTTATGTGAAAAAGGTGTGTGCCTTTTCGGTTTTCGTCCAGGAGATAGCCCATCAGCGGATACTTGCCGGTAACCGCGGAGTATCTAGTAAAGACCCCGCCCCGGTTGGTCCTTGCGCCGAGAACGGAGTTGAAGTAGATGATGGCGGATGACTCGACGCTGATGATGTAGGAGCCTTTCGGGGGCAGGAATCCCAGGAGCTGAGGCGTACAGGTGTAGGTTTTGAGGATGCCCATATCGCGGTGGGCCAGCAGGACTTTCGCCTGGGCGTCGTACAAGGGTTTGGGACAGCCGCATGCCTCCCACTGATCGAGATCGCATGCCAGGGTGGATGTGGTTGTCGGCACCCTGACCTTCGCGCCGGTTCGCGCGTACTCGACCACGTCCTCGACCATCCCTCTGTAGATGGACATCTCGGCGGGATAGTGGGCGTAGATGACATCGACGAATCTCTCCGCATCGAACGCCTCCCCGAACTGCTTGAGATAGTCGAGCGCCTGCGCGACCGGTTGCCCGTGCTCCCCCTCGAGCATCTTTCTCTCTACGTCCGTCAGTTTCACACTGCACCTCTAACCCGATTACTCAATATGCACAACCGGCAGAATCAACCTCGATGGGCGCTTCCGGTCATGATACACGCGATTCTGCGCCACTACAGCCTTCCCGGCCGATCCCGGCGGGTCCAATGTATTCGTATGAGCCGCGAACTTCGGCACCGCGGACGACGCAACCTCCAGCCTCAGCCTGTGCCCCCTGAACACGCGAATTCCGGTCGCCCACATGTCCACCTTGACTTTCACCACTTCGCCGGGCGGCACCGGCTCCTGCTTTTCGAGCGAATTCCTCAGCGCCAGACGCACGTTGCCGTCATTGAGCTGTCTCGAAAGACCGTTCGGATGCACATCGCAGAGCTTCGCGCAGAATTCGGTATCCTCGACCGACGACGAAACCCACAATTCAGCCCACAACCGTCCGCAGATTATCATGTCCTTCTGGAGGGGCTCCGACGTATAGCACAGCACGTCGTCCCTTCGCTCGACCGGCCTCGCATCGAACGGCCCCCCGATCTGAAGCGCGTATGCGTCCATCAGGTAGGGAGTCGGATTATCCGGATCGTACGTGTACTCGTCATTAGGCTTCCCATTTTCCGCCGGCTGTTCGGCAAGGATGCCGTCGCCGAACATCGAGTTTGCATTTCCTTCCGAGGCCAGATAGAAAGACTTTTCC
The DNA here is from genome assembly GCA_964387135.1 of uncultured Planctomycetota bacterium. Classification (GTDB taxonomy): domain Bacteria; phylum JAJVIF01; class JAJVIF01; order JAPKYR01; family JAPKYR01; genus CAYLVL01. The sequence continues at coordinate 3,495 of CAYLVL010000114.1, read as the reverse complement.
TCAACTCCAGGAGGCGGCCAGTCGTCCATGTCGTGCCAGTCGTTCGATCCCATTATGAAAACCCTGGCGCGTTTCCTTTGCCCCCAGCTTTCCGGACGATCTCCGATCGACATGTCCAGCCAGTCGAGGATGAAACCGTTGATGTCGATAACCTCTTCCGGTCCGAAATCCACTCCCTCAATGACCGACTTCGTGTTGGTCGCGTGGGGCCACGGACCCATCAGGAGATACTGCTCGTCCGCGCTTGCAGCGAGTCTGCGCGCGTTGGGAAAGTTATTGATCGTGCTGGGCATGTCGTCGTCGTACCAGCCGCAGATATGCAGCGCAGGCACATCGAGCTCAGCCATTCTGTGCATGTAGCAGGCGCGCTTCCAGTAATCGTCTCTCAAATGATGCGCCATCCAGTCGCGCCACGCCCTGCTGTCGAATCCGAGTTTCTCGCCGAGGCGATTCAACGGACGGAAGCGGTAGAGCGATTCCCAGTCGTACTGGTTGATGTCCTGGCACGTGCGACCATGCACGAGCATCGCCCATGTGATCATGTTCCACATCACCGAGCCGTTCTGCCACGGCACATTCAGCACCGGATCGGGAAGCGCGACAATCGGGATGATCGCCCTGACTGCCGGATGATGTCCGAAGGTCTGCACCCACACGCAGTAGCCCTCGTAGCTTCTGCCCATAAGCGCGATACGACCATTGCACCATTCCTGCTCCGCGATCCATTTCTGGGCCGCCAGTCCGTCTTTCGCCTCGTTGAAAAACGGCTCCCACTCGCCTTCGGAGTCATAGCGCCCGCGTACATCCTGGATCGCGACCGCGTAACCGTTCGATGCGTACTCCCTCGCAAGCGGAATCTTCTTCACCGGATCGTTGTTGGAGTACGGGGTGCGGATGAAAACGACTGGCCAGGCCTTTCGGTCGTTCGTGTCAGGGAGATAGACATCGGTGGAGAGCCGGGCGCCGTCATCAGCAGGGCATCCGAGATCGAGCAGAATTTTCACGTCGTATTTCGGGCGTTTCGACACGCGTAACCTCCCCAGAAATCAGTCCGGGACAATGGACCCGGTTCTACGGGACGATGGATGGGCCTGATTGTAGGTGTTATGGGGGAATGAGGCAAGCGCGGACCATACTTGTTCCCTCCTTACTTGCCGATGTCTGTTGGGATATTGCATCATTCCATCCCTGATGCTCGATCTTTTCCTCACCATAGCCTGCACGACCTCCATCGGCGTCATTGTCAAGCTTGCCGAGACACGCACTCATGAGCGTCTCACGATGCTCCTCTTCAACTACATCGTCGCTGCCATCGTCAGCTTCTCGGTCTTTCTTGTCCCAGTACTCGCAGGAAGACCGCTGTCTGGGCAGGCGAATCTTTTTGCCCTGTCTGTCTTCGCGATGATTCTCGCGCCGGTCGCAGGTTTCATCTTCGCGCTGAATTTCTTCCTCATGGTCGTCGCGATTGAGAAGCGCGGCGTGGCTCTGCCGGTGAGTTTGATGAGATTGTCGGCGATTGTGCCGATCGCCGCGTCGATGATCTTCTTCGGGGAATCGCCCGGATGGCTTGAAGTTGCCGGGATAGTCGGGGCGCTCGCTGCGGCAGTGCTTATGTCTCTGAGTTTCAGGGGGGGCGAGCAGATCAAGCATCCCGGTCGTGAATCGATGCTTATGCTTGTGCTCATGTCTCTGGGGCTTCTTTTTTGTTTCGGACTTGCCGATCTGAGCATGAAGCTGTTCGAGCGATTCGGCCGACTTCCCGAGAAGCCGCTCTTTCTTGCGGTGTTGTTCGCTTTCGCGGGGATCACGATAGGTGTCGGGATGATCGTCAGGCGCGTTCGGATAAGATGGATCGATGCAGGATGGGGCATCATACTCGGGGTTCCCAATCTGTTTTCGAGCTACTTTCTTGTCGGCGCGCTGGCGGTACTTGCCAGCTACATCGTGTTCCCGATGGTCACCGCTGTTACGGTCATGCTTATCGCGTTGATCGGGAGGTTCGCCTTTGGGGAAGAGATAGGGAAACTCGGCATCATCGGGATAGTCCTGACATTGGCGTCGATTATTGCGGTAAACGTGTGAGACAATGCCCATGGTAAGCAATGGGAGGAACATGTAATGCCTTGGTGTCCGAAATGCGGAGCGGAGTATGTCAAGGGCGTTGGTAAGTGTCCCGATTGCGGCATCTCACTGAGGCACGATCCTCCGCCGGACAAAGTCCCTCCCAGCGAGAAGGACCTGGTTGTGGTTGGGCAGGTTAGTGATCCGAATGAAGCGGAGGCCTGTGTGGGGTTGCTGAAGTCGAGGGGGATCAAGGCGATGATCCGCGACAAGGAGGGATCTCTGAGGAGTCTGTGGGGCGTGACTGTTTTTCCGGACCGGAATATCGATATCTACGTGCGGAAGCAGGACGCGAAGGCTGCATTGAAGGTGTTGGAGGAGTGGGAAGGATAGATGGCGGGCCGGCCGGAGGCCGGCGTTCCGGCCATCTGGTAGATGGCGTTCCGGCCGGCTGGCAGATGGCGTTCCGGCCGGCTGGCAGATGGCGTTCCGGCCGGCTGGTAGATGGCGTTCCGGCCGGCTGGTAGCCGGCGTTCCGTGAGTGGGTTGGGGAACTACTTCTCTTCTCTAAGTTTCAGGGCGGCCATGAATGCTTCCTGGGGTATTGAGACCGATCCCACCTGCTTCATCTTCTGCTTGCCCTTTTTCTGCTGTTCGAGGAGTTTCCGCTTGCGGGTGATGTCGCCGCCGTAGCATTTGGCAGTGACATCCTTCCTCAGCGCCTTGATCGTCTCCCGCGCGACAATCCTGCCGCCTATCGCCGCCTGCACCGGGATATCGAAAAGATGCCTCGGGATGGTGCTTCGAAGCCTGACGACCATCTCCCGACCCTTTCGCTGGGCGGATTCATGGTCCGAAAGGAAACTGAGCGCGTCGACAGGCTCTCCATGCACGAGGATATCGACCTTCACGAGATCGGTTTTCTCGTAGCCCGCGTGTTCATAATCCAGCGACCCGTAGCCCCGCGTGCCGCTCTTGAGTCGCTCGTTGAAGTCGATGATCAGCTCGGAGAGCGGGATCCGGTACTGGATGCTGACGCGGTCAGTGCCGAGATAATTCATTCCCTTGTGGACTGCCCTCCTGCTGTGCGCGAGTTCCATGACCGGTCCGATGTACTCCCTGGGCGTGACAATAGTGCAGTCGCAGACCGGCTCCCTGATTTCCGCCAGGCGGGTGCGATCCGGGAAATCCGACGGGCTCTCAATGACTTGCGTGTGACCGTCGGTATAGACGATCTCGTACCGCACCGTCGGGACGGTTACCACCAACTCAAGCTCGTATTCGCGCTCCAGTCGCTCCTGGATGATCTCCATGTGCAGAACACCCAGGAAACCGAGGCGATAGCCGAAACCGAGCGCCATTGATGATTCCTGCTGGTAACTGAAACTCCAGTCGTTCAGGTGCAGCTTTTCCAGCGCGGTAGTCAGGCGCTCG
>CAYLVL010000113.1:0-8370 GCA_964387135.1 uncultured Planctomycetota bacterium | reverse complement strand
AAAAACCGAGCTTATGGCGGCGAAGGCGAAGCGGGAGCAGGGAGTTGAGTTTTTTATCACGCAGATGTGCTTTGATCCGTTCTGGAAAGGACAGGATCCGACCTACACCTACGAGCTGTTTCGACGTCAGCTCAACGACGCGCTCGGGGAGGAAGTTCCCCTGATAGCCGGAGTGCCGATTCCGGACAGGGGCACGATCGGGTTTATCGAGGAGAAGATGGGTGAAGACCCGATGTACGTGCCGGACAAGCTGAAGAAAAGGATCCTGGCGGTCGAGGACGATCAGGTCGAGCGGACGAGGATCGCGAGGGAGATTCTTGGGTATTTCAGGGACGAGGCGGGAGCGCCGGGGGTGGATGTTTTTTCAATAGGCAACGTCAAGCTCGCGAGGAGCGTTTTGGGAGGGGATTGATATGGACGCAGAATGCGTCCACCCCGGGCGAGGGCAAGTCGCCCTTCCGTACGAGCGTTACTTACAGCACCCCTGCGCCGATTATCAAGCGAAGGAACCCCATACCCAGCGCGAATGAGCAGAGCACGGTGCCGACCTTCCCGAGTCCGCGGGTATCAGGATTCGCTGCCGCGAGCACGCAGATCAGCAGGCCAATCACTGAGAACGGGATGACGAGCCAGTTACCCCATCCAAGGCCGGGGAAGAAGAACAGCAGCGCCATAATCAGCGCCGCTATTCCCCAGATTATCCCGATCAATCCAAGGATGCCGGTGAGAAATCCGCCTATGACTCTGAGAACGGCGATCATTTTCGCCTCCGGTATATTGCCGGGCTGCCTATAGGATGAGCAACCGGCTTGCGGGTTTCATCAGGCGGGCATGAAAAACCGGTCAATATCCGACTGATCCCAGGCTCCTTTCCGGCGTCTTTCGATAAGCTCCGGGGCCAGTGAGATAAGGAGCCCTGCCATGAGCAGAAGGACGAGGGCGTCAAGTCCGATCGCGAGCAGGTAGCCGGCATGATGCCGGCGTTCCTGCCGTCTGGGAGACGGCGATGCGGGCAAATTATTCTCCGGGTGTTTCGGGGGGTGCGGACTCCTCTTCAGGAGTCTCCGTCTCGGGTGCTTCTTCTTCGGTCAGCCCCATGAGGTCAGCCGGCTTCTCCTGCCTTGAGACGGAGAGCGGCCATGCCTGGAGGGTTTCGGCGAAAATGAGCGCGCCGGTCTCGCGCGAGTAGAGCTTGATGTGCACATCCGGGGTCTCGCTTTCGATCGATGCATACAGCAGGGAATCGACATTGAGATCATCGGCGAGAGCCATTGCATCCTCGGGGGATATGCCGTTCGATGGAACAATGCCCATCTCGCTGAATTTCTCTTCAAGGAACGGCTTCGGAAACTCGCGGATGGCGATGGTACCCAGCCTGTCAAGCTCGGTCTGAATCTCCTGGTAAACCTGACGCGCGAGGTCATCTCCCGCGCCGATGTTGTCGTCGACGGCAATCACTGTGACACTCTCCGCTGCAATCTCATCGAAGTTGTCCATGAGATTCTCGAAGAAGTCACCGACGGGATCGGGCTCGGGCGGTGGCGGCTCCTGCCGGCACGATGTGGCAAGCACCAGCACGAAGATGGCGAAGAGGATCCCGCCATGAACCATCAGTGCGAAGATGTGATCTCGGGTTCTTCCCATTCCAGTACGGCGGCATTATATACGATTAAGGTCTTTTTGACCTCATATATGTCCCGCCGTAATAACATCGATTTCCAGCGCATCCCGGTTTCGTCTTCCCGCACGTACTCGATCCGCTCCCGCTCGATACAGGACCGCCTCTGTATATGCTGAAGGTTTCGCCAGCTCATCAGATCGCGATCGGTGAAGCTCTTTGGCGAGTAGAGAACCATGACGGTATCCGGTGTCCGGTCGATCAGGTCTTCATCCCCGTTCAGAACACTGTACAGGCTGAAGGTATCCGGGTTGGGATTGTTGTCAAGCCAGTATTCTATTGTCTCATCGTCGTGGAAAAGCACGGTGTATCCGGTTGAGTTGGCGGCGATGTCATCGGCGATCCGGGTCCACGGGATGATGTAGGTGGATTGGATGAACCCTATTCCGGTGGAAAAATTGCGGGTCGACACCATGTTGACGCCGATGAGTATCGCGACTGCCCCGACGCCAAGGGATCGCATCCGGCTGCCGAGGGACTCGTCAGCAGTACCCAGCGCTATCAGAATTAGAAACAGGGGAGCGAGGAAGAACAGCCTTGACGCGCAGAATTCCACCCCGATTCCGATCCAGGTGAGCGCGAGGGCCCCTAGCGGAAGAGAAATCATTAGGACGCCCCAGAGCAGCTTCCCGGTTGGCGCTTTATGCATCCGCCAGGCCAGGAGGACGAGAAACAGGAACGCGATGAGGGTCGGGATTGTCAGCCACCAGTCCCATGGTCGGACGAATTCCCCGATCAGAAACGAGTAGATGATAAACAGCAGTCTGATAATGACCCAGATGACGAGGGGCACAATGCCCGGCATGCCTTTCCCATGAAATCCCTGAACTTGGGCCATAAACAAAGGCAGAAACGGAATGAGGCAGATGATGCTTATGAGAAGCGACAAAAGGAATCTGCGCCTGTCCGCTCGGGGCATGCTCAGCATGTAGATGAAGTGCGCGGGAATCACGATCGCGGTCATGTAGCTCGATGCAAGTGCAATCCAGAGAAAGACGGCATACCAGACTGAGCGATGGACGTATGGGCTCCCCCCGAAAGCGGGAACATCCCCCGAGGGCGGTAGGAGGAGAAGCGTGGAGGACGTGACACCGACGGCCGCAAGCGCGTAATAACGCATCATCGGCCCGAAAAGGTGAAGGTGCGCGCTTGAGACGATCAGCAGGACCACCAGGACAATGCCCGTGCCCGGCTCGATTCGTCGCCTTGCGAGTCGGATTGTCTCCCAGATGAGAGCCAGGAAGATGAGTTGAGAGAGAACCCGCACGCTGCCCGGTCCGAAGATGTCGGAGCACAACCTGGCGAGCCAGAAGTAAAGGGGAGGATGAACGTCGTTTTTAATTTCGGTATTGAAATCCGCCCACGATGATTGCGCGATTCGGAGCGTGAAAGCCTCATCGCCCCATGTAGGCAGCGATCCCCTGTAGGCCCAGCCCATCGACAGGACCAGGATGACAACCGCGAGCAGCAGACCCGGAAGAAACCTGAGACGTTTCCGCCGTTGGGCCGCATTCCCCGGGCACTCCTCTATCATCTCCGAGCCTCCTCATCGACCGGAACCCCGGTGAGTCTCAGCCATGAAGTTGAAAACGCGTTCAAACCCCGAGCGAAGGCGGACGATCCCGGCAGCACCTTCCCGGTGAGATACGGGAGGATGCGCCTGGGATCGAAATCCCTAAGTTTTCTCAGCTGCCCGCGCTTTCGGAGGATCGATCCGATGTGAAACCACACCCACCAGTGCGCCCAAATGGTCGCGAAGGAGGGTTTTCTCCTGATCCAGCACGCAGGAATCCTAAATAGCCAGTCGAAGAAGGTATGCGGGGCGATGGCAAACAGAGTGGCAACGTCAAGGAACAGAAGCTGGGTCATCCAGCGGTTTCTCTCCTGAAGAAAGGCCACCAGGTTCGGGTTGGCTTTCTTCACCGCATGACTGCCGACATGCCTCACGCGTGCGTCCGGGCACTGAACTACCGTCTTTCCAATTGCTCTAAGCATGAAGCCGATGTAGACATCTTCGTAGTACAGGAAATAGTCGGGATCGACGGGCGTTCGAGGAAGGTCACCGTCTCGTCTCAGGAGGAAACACGCTCCGGACGGGTAGACTGCCTTGGTGCGATCAGCAAAGACGCCCGGAATGAGGTAAAGCAGGGGATTGAGCGACGCGTTGGATGTCCGCTCGATCTCCGTATCGCCCTCATGCTCGATTGCAGCACTGACAGCATGGGCGCCTGTGCTCTCGGCTGTCTCGATAAGCGCCTCGAACCATCCCGGAATGAACTCGATATCGTTATTGGCGATGATCAGGTACTTCTCATCGCCGATCGACCATGCCTCCGCTATCGCCCCCGCGTAGCCGACGTTCCTGCCCATCTGGTGGAGCTCGATGCGGTCCCTGAGATCGAGCGGTATCAGATTCTCCGCTTTGGCAGGGAATGCGTTATCGAGGAGGGTTATCGGGACGCTTGCGGGAAGGGCTCGCGCAAGCGAAGTCAGGCACCGTGGAAGGACATCAGCGCCGTCGAATTCAACAACCACCACTCGGGTCGTGGCGGACATAGCAGAAGTGTACCCATACACCGGGCAAGGCTTCAACCGGGGATTGGATTTGGACGAGTTGGATTCAAGGAGATTAGGGCTTATCAGATTCGGCTTGCCGTCGAATTATCGGCTGCGGGACGATCCGGAGAGGTGAACATGGAGCTTGAATGCAGACTCAGGCCGATAGTTTTGATGAGAGACACTTGTTTGGCGAAAATAAAAAAACGGATTCAGAGCTTGCAAGTAAGTGCCTGTTGTGGTATATTACGCTATACGATGCTATTGCCCGGTCCATTTGGAATGTCGGGAATGGGCCATGGTGTAGCGTATTAGTAACAGGAATGTGGCTTTGCCTGTCCGTATGGCGTGGCATGAAGCCAAAGGGCGGGTTTTCGAACTCCGGGAGCTGAGCCTATGCGCGACACAAGCAGGGCGAGTGGGTCTCTGCAAGCGCAGAGAAGGCGAAAGGAGGACGGAGATATGCAAGAGAAGGCACTGAATGATAATTCAAAACAAAGGATGAGGTGCGAGAGAGGTAACGCACTGGTTTTGACGGTAATCGCCATAGCGGCTCTAATCGGAGCGTCGGGGCTTGTCCTTGACTGGGGCAGAAGCGTTTGGACGAAAACGCGATTGCAGAAAGCTGCTGATGCGGGCGCGCTGGCAGGCGCGTCATTCCTTCCAAGCCATACGAGCGCCCAGGAGCACGCGTCGCTGGTAGTTTCCCATAATTACACGGATCCTGAGGTAGCCAGCTACATTGCCCAGGGCAACACCTACACGGTACGGCTTACCGATGTAATCCCGACGTATTTCATGCGAATTTTCGGGAGCCCAGAGGTTGAGGTGTACGCGGAGGCGACGGCGGTCACAAATGTGACGGTGGGCGGATTGAGGGGCGGCGCATTTCCCTTTGCCATCATCAATCCTAACCTGAACGATGATCCGCTGGATGATTTCACGCCATGGAACTATGGGCGGAAATACGTTATTGGCTATGGTGAGGACAACATCATCGTCGCCGATTGGGTGAACGGATCCGATCCGATACCCGGCGTTCCTCAAGGAAATGGCCGGGGATGGCGTGGAGCGCTGGACCTCAAGGCTGACGGCACAATGGGTGGCGCAGGTGCAGATGATGTCAGATACTGCATGGAGCACGGTTGGCCCGGCGTGGCCAAATCGGGAGATGCGATTCCTATCAAAATGGGTAACATGACCTCCATTGACCTGGGGCGAGATGCCATGCTTGGTGAAAATCCCGTCGAATGGGAAGAATTCGATCCCAGGTATCACGGTAGCAGCACGAGGGTTGCCCTGGTTCCCATCATTCATCTTCAGCATGCAACGCGTCAGGACACCTATACCGTTCAGGACTTCTATAGCGGCGCTGCATGGGATCACACAAATGTTGTGGTCGATGGGTTCGCTCCGTTTTTCATCCTGACCGTCCAGGAGCAGGGTGATGTCGACGGTGATGGCAAGGCGCGTGATCGGGATTGGGTCACGGGCTACTACATTCCGCCGGTCTACATCTCCGACTACCTGCCGCCCAACGAATACACAGAGCATTTCGGCTTGTACGCATCTCCACGGTTATCCAACTAACCTGAAAAGCAGTGCACGATCCGCCCCCGCTCGCGGGGGCTTTTTTTTCGGATTGACCAAGGAAAGAAGGCTGCCTGTCGGGCTCCCTCGATCACTCTGAAGTCCTCCGGGCCCATGCCTTCAGGCTGAGCGCGGATGTCGTCGTTCTATGACGGCGAGCACAGGACGAACAATCGATGATCCGAATCCTGCCTTTCCGGGCGGGGAGTTTCCACAGGCTTTTGGAAGCCGGGGTACATCGCTCCGACCTTGCTGGACGAACTGTCGAGCGCGTGCACGTCGGTATCAGGCGCCAGTTTGCCTGCAATGGCGGCTGCGATGTCGTTCGCGGGCCAGGAATAGACTTCGCGCTTCCCGGTGCTTTCTGCGCTACTGTCTCATCGATACGCTTTGCCACGGCTTCGCGCCGGGCGTCCATTTCATTGATTTGGGCTCGATGGTCTTGATATCGGACTGGAGAGTGTAGGCGTCGCGGTAGTAATCGCCGAGGAACTCATCATCCGGGATCATCCCGGCGAAGACGAATCCGCACTGAGGGCAAAGGGTGTCCCGGAGTTCTAATCTGTAAAGGCCTCGACGGGTCGGTCGATGCTTCTCTCACCCAGGAGGCGCAGGTGGTCGCTCTCGCCGCAGATATCGCAGGCCTTTGGCTTCCAGTGGGTGGTTCGGATATCGGTTGAGTCCATGGTTTCGGTCGGGGGAGGAATCGCCGGGGCAAAAATACCAGAAAAAACCGAAAAAGGGGTAAAGTCGGGCGAAAATCTGCCGAACCAAGCAGTACGGGGCCGCGTGACCCGATATCATGGCCTGTACCCCCGACGATCCGGAGCGTTGGGGGGAGGGCGAGAACTAAAAGGAGAGGGAACCGGGGTGGTTCCCCCTGAGGCACATCGGGAGGTGATACCTGAGAAAGTTCCAGGAAGCCCATGAACGCATGGGCGAGCCGGGAACCGTTTGTGCATTAGGGGCCGGATGGTTTCCGAGACACTGAGGCAAAGGACAGCCTCAAATCCAAACTCAAGATCTCATGGAGGAGAAAAAACCTTGAGTGTACTGCAGATTAACCAGAACATTATCTCCCTGAACGCCTTAAGGAGTTTGGGGCAGACAAGCCGGATGCTGTCGCGCAATGTTGAGCGGCTGTCGACCGGCTTGAGGATCAACCGTGCGGCCGACGACGCGGCGGGACTCACAATCAGTGAGCGGCTGCGAGCGCAGGTACGCGGGTTGTCCAGGGCCAGCCAGAACGCGCAGGAGGCCATCAGCCTGATACAGACGGCTGAGGGAGCGTTGAGCGAGACAAACTCAATCCTCCAGCGCATCCGCGAGCTGGCCATCCAGGCTGCCAACGGCATCCTGACCCAGAACGATCGAAGTGAGATCCAGCGCGAGGTGGATCAGCTGCTGGATGAGATCGACCGAATCGCGGACTCCACCCAGTTCAACTCCAAGAACCTTCTGAACGGGCAGGCGGCAGCGCTTGTGAGCGTGGACGATCCGATGCGGACGCAGTTGATAATCACTGACGACGTCGGGAAGGGCGGCAACTTCACGATCAACACAACGGTCCTGGATGCGCCGACCCTCGCCGCGTACAAGAGCGACCACCTGCACACGATCGCCGGCGCGGACCGTGTCGGAATCATCAATGGCGAGACGACCTATCTCAACCATGCTGATTTCCTGTCCGGTTCGTCCAACATCGGGATCGACCAGATGGAGGTTCAGAGCCAGACTGCGAACGGTCGGCTGCTGGTGAGCGCCGGCAGCGCGACCGTCAGCGTGGTTGGAACCAGTGTGGCTGTTGGGAGCGACACGATCTACGATGCGATCAACGCGCAGGAGATCACGCTCGGGACGGACCGGGTTCGACTGGAGGGTTACGATGCGTACGGCAACGCGGTGAACGCGTCATTGCTTATCACCGCGGCCACCACCTGGGCGAGCCTGGCGACGTTCCTTGAGAACCAGGTATTCACCACGCCGGGTACCGACGGCGTGGTGACCGTGGGCGCCAGTGACGGCAAGCTGACGATAAGCCTCGGCGCCGGGACATCGGTTGTGATCAGCAACCTTACGTTCTCGGATGTCGACATTTCGGGCAGCAAGCTTGATCTGGGCATCACCCCGTTCAGCATCAATGCTGGCAGCTCGGCCTTCACTACCACGTTCATCGATACGGTGTCGGCGGCCATCACCGCCAACTCCAACCGTGTCGTCGAGACGGTCACCGGCGGCCAGCCGTTTGCGCTGGGCGATGCCACCACGGGCGAGTTGAACATCCGGTTCAACGGAACCGTCACAACCGGCTCCGACGAGATCGTGATCAACCAGCTTGGGGCTAACGAGCTCCAGCAGTACGGCACGGTTACGCAGACGTCCATTCCGGCCGGCTTCTACACCTTCCGTGTTTCGGCCCTGTCGGAACGGACCTATCGCGTGACCAACCTCGACACCGGTAGCATCTCGAATACCATCTCGATCGCGCAGGCCGGTACGGCCACCAGTCTGAACCTCGACACGTTCCAGGGATTGAGGCTGGCATT
>CAYLVL010000112.1:0-8428 GCA_964387135.1 uncultured Planctomycetota bacterium | reverse complement strand
ACGGATCCCCAAGGCCGCATCCATCAAGCCCCGGGAACTACAAGGCCCCTACGTACGAGGACGAGCAGCTCAACATCACCGGCGAAAACGTGATCCTTCCGGTCATGTCGCCCAGCGAGTTCCCGAAGCTCGATCTGCCCGATGAGCTCAGGGATCTCAATTTCGACCTGACCGTTCAGATCAGTCTTGATGCGCGCGGCAGAATCAGGGAGACGCCGAGAATACTGTCCGGCTCCGGACATCCCATCGTGGATCAACTGACAATCGAGAAGATCATGAACGAGACCACGTTCACCCCCGCCAGGAGGCGAGACACCGGGCAGCCGGTCCCCATCACCGTTGCTTTCCCGATTTACTGGACCGATCCCTCTCGGTAACGATTCCCGGTGCTGAGCAATCCGCAGGGTTTGTTCATCCGCCGCCCACGAATTTCGCTAGGCTTGCGAAATCGCTCCTCCTCCCGTATCCAAGAAGAACATCTCCCTTTTCGATTACCGTATCGGCGCCGACGACCGCCAGGCACTCGCCGGAACTTCTGGCGATACCCAGCACCGCGATACCGGACGCCTTTCGTATCCCGGAATCCGCCAGCGTCTTGCCGACCACAGGGCTTCCCTCGGGAACCTTCACCTCGTCAAGGTAGGCATGCGCGACCGTCGGATCGAGAAGCGACGACAGGAACTCAAGTAGATGCGGCCGGAGCACAGCCTGGACCATTCGACGACTCGCCCATTCCTGAGGGCTCATCGCGGCATCCGCTCCCGCCCTCAGGAATCGCCGGGTGTACTCCTCGCGAGTGCATCTGCTCACTATCTTGATGGTGTCGCTCAGACCCCTCGCCGAGAGAACAACCATGAGGTTGTCGCTGTCGTTCGACAGCACCGCGAACAGCGCCTTGGCCCGCTCTATCCCGGCCTTTTTCAGGACCTCCTCGTCGGTCGCGTCGCCCTCGAGATAGAGCATGTTCATCTCATCGAGCAGTGTGATGGTCTCCGGATCGCGTTCGATTACAACGAACTGCTCGCCTTCCGCGATAAGATCTTTCGCCAGCGCGGCTCCCGTAAGGCTGTAGCCCGCGATTATTGAGTGGTTGTTTAGTTTGCTTATTCTCTCATCCATCCTGTACCTGCCCATGAATTGCCTGAATGTTCCGAGCAGGAGCACCTGTGAAAGAGCTCCCAGGGCCAATGCAACGATTACCACCGACCCGGCCTGTAGTATTCCAATGATGATCTTCCCTGCTTGAGATTCGGTTGGAGGAGCGCCTAGTCCAACCTGGCTGAGGATATTTATTGTCGCCGCGAGCGCTTCCCCCGGCGGAACATGATCGAAGACCATGAAGCCGATCCAGCCTATCGCCAGCAGAACCACCACAAGCACCGCCAGGATCAGCAGTATCTTCAATGCTCGCCGCTCCATGGGCGGTATTCTATCACAGCGCCGGGCGCTCAGGCTGACTTCCCTGAGGGTATCTCCCCGCTCGCCATCTCCCTTCCGATAAGAGCCGCGCCGATGGCCCCCATGTACTCTGAATCATGGTGGATATTCAGCCTGCGGTCGAGCGCCTGCTCAAGTGAAAGCACCATACCGGGATTCTTGGCCACTCCTCCGGTAAGCGTGGTCTGGCCTTCGGGAATCCACACCTGCCTCAGGAGAGACGAGAGACGCTCCGCGAGCGCATCGCACACTCCCTTCAGAATATCGGCGGGCTTCTTCTCCCAGGTGATCAGGTTGAGGACCTCGGTCTCTGCAAGCACGGAGCATACGCTGGGCACAGGCTGAGGATCCTTTGAGAAAAGCGCGAGCTGCCCGATCTCCTCGACAGGTATCTCGAGCGTATCGGCCACTCTCTCCAGGAACCGACCGACACCGGCGGTGCATCGATCGTTGAGGCGGAACCGATGCACCCGGCCGTGCGTGTCGAGCCTGATCGCCGCCGATCTCAGCGCGCCGACATCAAGGACGTTCCGGGTTTCCGGGAATGCGTGATGCGCGCCCGCCGCGTGGCACGTCACCGCCGTGAATTGCATGTCGTGCCGAGGCACCAGCCTTCGACCGTACCCGGTCGCGACCACCAGGTCCACATCCGCCTTCCCGACCCGCGCCGCCTGAAAGGCCTCCATCATGGCCCCGGATGCCGCCTGCGACGGTTTTCCGCCGGTCAGCCGCCATCCGCGACCGGCGACTTTCGCGTCATCATCCAGGATGACCGCCTTGGTCGCTCTGCTTCCTATGTCTATGCCGCAGGTATACATGCGCTTCTCTCTCGCTCAGGAGCCGCTCTGCTCTATTCCGATCAGCGCCGCTCCGAGTGCCCCGATGTGCACACCGTCGATACCACTGTTGACCGAGTATCCGAGGACCGCTTCGAGTGCCTGTGCAACGCCTCTAATGTGGCTGACGCCGCCGGTAAATGTGATTTCTTCCTCGATGCCGACCCTTCTGATAAGGCTCGCGCCGCGACGCGCAAGCGACATGAACACTCCCTGGAGGATGTCGTCAACGGCCCTGCCCTTTTCAATGAAGTTCAATACTTCCTGCTCCGCGAAAACCGAGCAGACATTGGTCACCTGCAACGGCTCGCTGCCGCTCAATTCGATCGGCCCGAGCCCATCCATCGACATGCCAAGGAGATCGGCAATCGACTCGAGAAATCTGCCGCCGCCCGCCGAGCATTTATCGTTCATCGCGAAATCGACCACATTCCCGTCGGCGTCCAGCCTGATCGCGGTTGTATCCTGACCGCCCATATCCAGAACCGTTCTCGTGGCGGGATACCTGTAGACCGCGCCACGGGCGTGACACCACGGCTCGGTAGCGCTCCTGTGGCTGAACGGAATGGCGAATCGTCCGTAGCCCGTCCCGATAATCATCGTCAGGTCGAATTCCTCGCAGCCCGCTTCCCTCAACGCCTGCTTGAGCGCGTGACGCGCGGCCCTTGCGAGATTGCAGCCGGAGTGTGCGAGACCGCGACCCTGGACGATTCGGTTCCCGTCCATGATCACGCACTTCGTCTGCGCGCTTCCGGCGTCTATTCCACAGGAAAGCATCTCTTAAGCCTTCGGGTCTGCCCGTCCTTTTTCTTTTTTCCTGCGCCCCAGGGCCTCGAAAAAAGTGTTCACCCGGTTGAGCATCTGCGCCGTTGAGAAGAATCTCGGATCGGCGATGTCGCTGTCGAGAAACAGGGCCGGGATGCCTGCCTCCCTCGCGAAGTAATTGCGGAGGTCGAGCTGCCCGATCGAAAACGGTCGGCAGCTTCTCACCGAATGGGCAACGACGGCATCCACCTCGTATTCCCTCGCGATCCGTTCGAGAAACTTCCGCCGCTTTTCAAGATTCCAGTTGTAGAAGCTCTGGCCGGCCAGGCTCGCAAGGTAATCGAGCGGCTGGTCCGGACCGTACTCTATCCCCTCGCAGGCGCATGTCACTCTGACGTAGGAGCTAGAGACCGAGACCGCGTTCCAGTGTCCGAACATGCTCCAGAACTCGTCGAACCTGGGCCACGGCGGGGAGCCCTCAAAAAGAAGACGGAATCTCTCTTTGCCGACCGGGCTGTAACCCGCTTCAACTCTCTCCCCCATCTGCTCGATGGCTGCTTCATAGAAGTCAAGGGGCTCCTTCGTCCCGCGCCACACGGTCATCGGCGCCATATATGAAACACCCTCGAAGTAGGCATCGAACGGGGACGGCTTCAGTTTCCCGAATTCGAGAAGCCTGCGCCAGAGGTCTATCGTCTTTTCCGTGTACGAGAGAATCGCTGTCAGCTTCTTCTCTTCGAAATCAATGCCGCTGAGTTTCTCGCATACGGGGATCAATTCCTCCAGTTGCCGCCTGACATACTGATGATCGTAGTCGGTTGGGCTGTCCTCGCGCACGAACGGGACGTCGACCATCTCCACCGGGCATCCGAACTCCCTTGAAAGAGCCTCCGCCCATTTTATGTAGGTCGAGCAGCCCCCGTGGGTAATCACAATGAGATCGGGAGGTGGAATCCTGCCGAACGGAGCCTGTCCCCTGGGAGGACCCGCCATTAGGCCAAGGTCGCTCTTGACGTAGCTGCACACATCCGTGGCATAGCCGAGCCCCTCGCCGTGATGAATCATCTCCACCGATACATGATGTCGGGAACAGTGAAGCGCGTTGATCTCGGGATAAACGATACGAAGATCGAAAACTCTGAAAAGCTCCGAAATGTTGCCGGAGGTGAAGAGGTAGACCACCTTGCAGTCGCTGAATTCATCCGCCTCGAGCTCATGATAGTAGCGCTTGATCATCCGGCGGCTTGATTCACGGGCCTTGTCCTGAAGCTTATCGGGCTTCATTCCTCGACCTCCGGATCCCGACCTTCTTCCGTACCGGCTATGGGAAGTCGCGCCCGCGCCTCGAGCAGGGCCTCGACCTGCACACGAGTCGACTCGAAAACCCTCTGCTCCTCCTCGAATTCGACCTTGAGATATGGCAGCCCGTGCCTTTCGCACACCCTGACAAGGCTGGACACATCGTGCATGGCGGTGCTGCAGAACTTGGACGATGAGATTATCACGCCCTCGGCCCCCTTTCGTTCGATCTCCTGGGCGAGGAAGTCGCACGGTTCGGCCCAGGGCTTGTAGACTATCGAGCTTGCGACCGCCTTCCTGAGATAGTGGTCCGCAAGAATCCTCACCGGGTCCCCTTCGGTGGGAAGAGGGCTTCGCCACCATCTCTGTCCCAGCAGCAGATCATCGTCCACTATCGCGATTCCCTCCCCCTCCATCGTTTCGAGCATCAACAGCGGAGCACGCTCGCAGAACGCACCCATAAGCAGCATCCTGACCCTGACCAAATGATGATCTTCCGTGTCCTCGAGCGCCTTGAGGGCCCTGTCGAGAATATCCGAGTGCTCCTCCACCGATATTGCCATTCCCGCGAGACGAAGCACGTAGAACTCGCTCGCGCTCAGCTTCTCCGGATGCTCCAGACGGAACTGATCCAGCCTGTTCAGAAGCTCGCTGCGACGATTGTAGGCATCGAATGCCTCGTAGAATGCCTCTGATCCTATCTCTTGTCCCGAGATCTCCTCGATCCATCCCTTCAGCCTGTTGAGCTCGCTTATCAAATAGTCGAGTGCAGCCGAGCTCGACAGGTTCTGGGGATAATTCACATAGATAACGGGCAGATTGGGATCGTGCCTGCTCCATACACCGCTCAAACCCCTCGAAATCTCGCACGTGGACGGAAAGATCATGCCGTCCAGGCTCTGAAGAAAGCCATCCAGCTTGAGTTCGAGTGTGCTTCTGCCGATCGAGCAGACGAAAGACTGAAGGCAGCCGTCGGCTTCATCCAGCCTTACCCGACCTCCAGCACCCGCGACAAGGACCGGCAGCATTCCGGCCGCATGCACCATCTCCACCGGCGTGTATACCGGGAAATACCCGATCACCTTTCCGTCGGCATTCTCCCTTTTCCAGCGCGCTATGTCCGGGAACGAGGGATCGTCCAGACGTCCGCGAATCTCTTCTATGATCGGAATAATCGACATCGCACGGCGTTACATAATTCGAGCGATGATCATGGTGTGCCGGATCTCGCCAGTGAAATAAAAAACCGCCGCGGTCGAACCCCCGGCCGTCCACTTCGCTCTTAATCACACGAGCCACCCATCTATCGGCGGCGGTGAAAGCAATACCAGATGCCTTAAGGGGTGTCAAGAGTTGGGGGACAAATGATCTGATGCGTCTCGCTCAAAACTTGAATCCCGGTCCGCATACCGCCCGAATAGGATATACTTTCCGCACTGTGAACAGCATTCTTCGTCTTGTCTGGCTTCCGATGCTCCTGTCGTTCCTTCTTTCCTGCGGCGGAGGAGGCCCCGTTGTCCCTCCCGATCCGCCGGAGGACGGGAGAGTCGAGAATTACACGCTCCTGTATGCCGACAAGATATGCCGCTGGCACAACGATGCATTTCCGCTGAAAGTCTATATCGACCCGCCTCCCGCGGAAGCCGGGGGATACGGTCCCATGATCCGTGCCGCCGCCGTTTCCGCTGTCGACATGTGGGACAACGTCATCGCGGGAATTCCGGATGTTTTCAACTACGAGACGGTCTACGACTCCGCCGACATCATTACTCGATGGGAGACGATGGGCCTGAGCGGATATACCCGCGCGACCGAGCACACGGACCATATTGCCATCCACAAGATAGCCATATCCAATGCCCTGAGGAACACCAGATCCGTCGAGCTGATCATGGGACACGAACTCGGTCACGTCCTGGGACTCAATCTCTCAGGCGTCCCGGGCGACCTCATGTACTCTCACATCGATCCGGTTAACACCCGACTGACCCAGCGCGACACGGACATGATCAACTGGCTGTACTCACAGGAAAGCTACGTCCCGATTCTTACCCACTGATTTCCCCGATTCCCTACTGACTACTCGCTTTCCCCGACAGGTTCCTCGGCGCTCTCGGTCTCTTCAATATCGCCGCCTTCGTCGGTCTGCTCCATTTCCTCTTCCAGCGCTTCGGCCGACTGCCAGTCCCACCTGTACCATCGTCCCCACACATTGTGGCTGCGATTCGGGTAGAAAAGCACAGTGCCATGACCGTAGACGGGCAGGTACTTGCCCAGCCATTCGTCGTAATAGTAATTTCCTCTCCCGACCCCTGCATACCACACATTGTCGAACGCACTCTCCACACGGAGTATCACTTCGTACTCCGTGTCGATGTAATAGACGATATAGTCGAAGAACTCGTTATCCCGATCGAGCGCGGAATAGCGGATCATGTACGCCTCCCGTCCCTCGACCTCACCCATGCCGTCGAAGCGGATGCAGAAGCGCTCCCGGAGATCCTCGGTGAATATCGGCGCGCCGGGCATCGGCAGTAGCTGCGAGAAAAATGTCTGGTCCTCCGGAACTTCGCTCCCCGCGAGAACCTGCCCCATAATCTTGAGCTCGTAAAATTCAGGATACTCATACCGAAAATGGCCGACTATCGTCGATAGACCCGCGATTCGGCTCGGGTCCCCGGAGCGGATGTTCTGCTCGTCAAGTCTTCTCGACGGATCGCGATAGATGTCGACATCGACAGTCAGGTTGTACATGTCCTGGTCCGCGAAGAATCGATCCACACGCGTGAGAAGCTCCGCGACCTCCTCGTCGGTAAGCTCAACCTCCTCTTCTGAAACCCCATTTGCCTCATCGGAAAGCTCGATCTCCTCTTCTCCGTCAACCTGCACTGTCTCTTCATCATCAAGCTGGACTTCCTCTTCACTCTCGACGTCCGTTTCATCCGCATTCTGCGCGACCACTCCGCACGGCAGGAACACCAATGCGGCCCACAGAAGAATCGAAGCCATCATCAATCGTCCAAAATTCGTCATCAAAGACCTCCGAATGTGGCACGGGCTTCCAGCCCGTGATCTTCGTCACATGCCCTCCCCAATCGCTCTCCGACCTATCACCACCGCCGCCCATGCGTCCATATCCCTCGGTGTCGGCCGGAACAGCTTCGGCAGCAGCTTCCACAGTCCCGACGGCGGATTCTCTTTCCACGCAAGCTCTCTCGCTTCCAGAGTCGTTCCCTCCTCCCCCACTTCAATCACGCTTTCAACGCCATGCCGCTCAAGCTGCTCTTTCACCCAGTCCGAACCGGTACCGCCACCAATCACGATTCTGTCTATGGAGTACTCACCGATCGTCCTCCTGAGCGCGTGCTCGAACTCGCCACGGAATACGACCAGTTTCTCCTCAATATCTCCCCGCGCGCTCAGCACAGCAAGACCGATTTTGTCACGTCCGGGATCAATCGCGAGTACATGGATTTTTTCAGTGGACGGCATTCGCGCTGTCAGCCGATCGCGGGTCCCTGCATCTGACGGATATCGGTCAGAAGATCGTTCACCTTCTGCCGGTGCGCCGCAGTCGCATTCCTTAGGCTATTCAGCATGTTTTTCAATTCCTCGTCGTCAGTCTCATAGACATCGAGGAAATCCTTCTCCAGAAGCGCATTCTCGAGATCAGCGGCTATCGACAGGGCACCGAGCAGGCTGATCTGCCTCGTGCGGGCGTCCTGCGCGTAGCCGTTTACATACTGGATGGACGTCTCGATCGCGGGGACCCGGAAACGTCCCTCCCTGATCTCACTCACACCCTCCTCGACCTTCTTCCTGAACTCCCTGACCCATGATGCATGATCCATCTCCTCTCGCGACAGATCCGTCCAGAACTCCTCGTGCTCGGGTAATTTCTCGGCGTACGCGGCATAGAGATTGCCGATAGCCTCCTCGTGCCGTGCGAGAGCTTCTATCTGGTCGATGCGGGGGTGCATTGCGGTCATTTCTCAGCCTCCATCCGGGACAATCCGGAGTTGATTTCAAGTGAATTCAGCGGGCCCGACAAATGTAGGCGTGAAGCGAGTGGCTGTCAAGCTCAAACCAGA
>CAYLVL010000111.1:0-8480 GCA_964387135.1 uncultured Planctomycetota bacterium | reverse complement strand
GGTTATGTCCAGGGAGTCCGGGCGACGCTTCCTTATCCCGACACGACTCTCAACGGCTTCAAGCGGCATTCCTCGCCCGATCCCGACAACACCAGGAACGCGTTCTATGCGGGCACATCAATCACTCAGGTCTACGAGCTGTACAAGCCCGCGGGACCGATGATCCTCGGTTACGCGGTCGACGCTTGCTGGGCACCGCCGACGGTGAAGCCGGTCACCGACCCGATGAACGATTTTCCTCCCGATGCCAACTGCCCGGAGCCGTGGAAGATCGACATAACTGAAGAGCCGATCGGTCTCGGACTGACATCCTCGGGAGGTCAGACGGTTATCACGATCGACGTATATGACTACCAGGGGAAGATGTCGCATTACGCTCCGGTACTTGAGTGCCCGCAGGTATTTGACGGACTCCTGACCGCGGCGTACCAGTCCGACGGGGACGGCTTCGCGCGTTTCGAGGTTATCGTCGAGAACGAGAAGCCCGCTCCTGATGGTCTATATAAATGCCTGATCAGCATCGAGGACAGCGAGAACGCCACGGCTCCGGACTGGCTTGACCTTACCGCCTATCACATAATAGAGCTCGGCGTAGGCACCCAGGCTCCGCCGAATGTCACCGGATTCAGTGTCTCGGACGCCGATCCGTCGCTCCCGCATCGCCAGGTCAGGCTTACATGGGACGAAGGCCCGGAGACGGTCGAGTGGTACGACATCGAGCGTTACGACTACGACATGGAGACCGGGTGGTTCTGGAACGAGGTCAAAACCGCCGCCCATCCGACTACCGAATGGATCGACGGCAATCCGCGCTACTGCGGGGTTGAGAATCCCCTCCAGTATCGCATCAGCGCCCGGAATGCTGCGGGAAGCTCGCCCGGCTACGCGACCGACACCGGCTACCCCAGAATGCGCGAGTTCGGCATCGCCCTCTGGTGCGTGGCGGATGACGCATCCGGCAACGGCGCCGCGACCTCATGGGAGCGCGCCCAGAACGATTACAACTGGGCCAACGAGTTCTGGCATCGCTACGGGCTCCACCTCGTTCTCGCCAATCCCGACGGATTCCTGTGGGTTGCCAATCCCGCCTACAAGAACCTGAGCGGCGAGGAAGCGTCGGCGATGCAGCAAGCGTACGGCAAGGTGCAGAAGCCCGATTGCATCAGTGTCTACTACGTCACCCAGGCCGACGGCGACGCGGGAAAGGCATACTGCATGGCGATGTGCCCCGGCTACTACCATAGAACCGAGAACATCTGCATCATCATGTCGATGGACTCGAGCGGCCCGCCCCCGAACCGCATCCCGATCACGCTGGCGCACGAGCTCGGTCACGCGATCGGGCATTTCTGGGATGTCTACCTGCTCGATGCGAACCACGACCTTATTCTCAACGACGGCACCTCCTGCGACCGCGACAACACCTGGTGCGCCACGCCTCCCAATACCCCGCCGCTGTTCTGCGATGAGGCCGCGTGCTATCAGCAGAACCCGAACGCCGGCTCCAAGAATCCCTGGGACCTCATGTGGTACTCGTATCCCGGCAAGGCGGTTTCAAACTACAACCTGACCGATTCCCAGTTCATCTACCTCCACGACTGGATCCACACCAACCGCACCCACTATCCCTGGCCATAGGACGGCTTCACTTGGGCATCCAATAAGAAAATCCCCCGCTCGTCGGCGGGGGAAGTTGTCAGGGTTAAACGGAGTCTGAAGGGAATCGGGTGAATCTCACCCTCCTTCGTAACTGTCGATGTAGATCTTGGTGATGTAGAACTGCTCGCCAACAGCTCGACCGTAGTCCGGATAGGTTGGATGCTTCACACAAACTCTAAAGATGTACGTCCACTCTCCGGGCAAGGCATCGGGGATGCGCTTGTAGCAGTCAGGTCCAAATGCATCCGCAAAATAATCATCCTCCCCTCCATTGGGATGTGGTTCAATATGAATTCCGGTTTGTATGCCCGGCATAATGAGATTAGCTATCGAAAAGAACCAAAGACGGTTGTAGTCCTCAAAGGGAGGCCACGTCTTCACATGCCAGCGCAACGGCAATCCCTGTTCTTCATCCGGATCGTCAAAGTCAACCGGCGCGTCCTGGGTAATCCAGAACTCGTACGGCATCGGCGAATTGGCTTCGACGGGGAAGTCAGTCGCTGGATCCACAACGGGCTGCCTTGTCGGTAACGCCCAGTGTGCGTACACGATGTAGGATGCCTGAATCGGTCCTTCATCCGGAGGTCTTATGACATAAGTGCGAGTCGCGCTCCTCCCGACCTCGAACATGTGACGATTCTCGTTAGTCCAGTAGTACTTGAACGCGTTGATCGTACCCAGGTTCTCGCCGGCTGCCCACTTCCCTTCGTAGTACTGGAAAATAGGAAGTCCTTCGTCAACTACCGTGTTGTAATCGTCCAGGTCAGGAGCCCAGATCCTCGTCCACCCGTCCGGATTCATGAGTTCAGCGTCACCCTTCTCATGACTCGAGAACCTGTGAAGCCAATAGTCCGGAGGCAGAGGAGCTTGTCCGGCTTGTTTACGCAATTCCGGATCGGGTGTATATTGAGATGAGGGAAAGAGGATTATGCCGCGCACGTCGAATCCGGTACAGAACTTGTTAACGGGAGGATATGCCGGCCACGGATGACGGAGTGTCACGTCGACCGAAACATCACCGTTGTGCAGGACATGTATGTTGCTCAGCTCAATGCAGTCGGTGCAGGGATGCACTTCGAGTAACTTGACCGCGTTCAGGTGGACACCCCAGTGTGACTCCATTGCCGAGCGGCTCGGTGTCACGAACCCGTACGAACCGTCTCTCGCAATCTCGAGTTTGTATTCGCCCCAGTTGAGATAGCAGCCTGACCGCAGATCGTCATGCAATGACGAAATGCCGGAATCCTGCGCATTGGCCGAGTCCGTGGCTGGAGCGACGGCGTCCCCTCCTCGACCGCACCCCACAAATACGAGGCTCGTCATCAGCAATAAAGCAAGGAATCGAAACATGAGCGGTATCCTCCCTTTAGAGCGCGGCATCCTGCGTCACAGAAGCTACTTCACCGAGCTGATCCGGCACCACCTCAGCCCAGCGTTTACATACTCAATGTGTATCACGTTGCGCCGCATTCGTCAAGCACTTTATAAGAATCATATCATTTAACCCGATTCAAATGACAGCCGGCACTACATGTCGACATCTCGACCATCAATTATCCCCTCAGCCTGTCCATCCCGCCCCTGTATGGTGGTATTCTTCCCGCTACTCCCATGCGAGCGTTCATTCGAGAGCTTCTCGGTGTTTACGAATTCTCCTCGGAGATGCTGGGGATGCAGTTGGATCCCTTCGGTAATACCGTCTTCTCATGGTGGGAGGAGCAGAAGTACGATGACAGAATGGTGGGATTCTTTTTCAGGAATCCGCCGCCCGCGTCGCTGCCGGTAGCGGATGAGGAGATCCTCGCCGGCCTGATCTATATCGACCTTATCTCCAAGCGCATACTGGCGAAGAAAATCCCCGGACCTCGATATGAGATCTACGCCTCGGCGTTCGTTGTTCTGGTTGGAGTGCTTGCGGCATGGTTCTTGATGACGGCGCCGACCTTCAGAGTGGAGCCTGAGCTGATTGCAGCCGCTGTCGTCGCCGTAGCCAATGGGCTGTTCTTCTTCGGTATATGGGTCACTGTATTCGTACACGGGGGGGCGTTTGTCAGGCTGAGATTCGGGTTCAATCCTCAAGGCCGGATATGGGTCGTGATCATGCTCGCGCTTGGCCTGATGGGTTTGCCGCTCGTTGGCACGCTGATCCACCTTTCGGCATCAGGAATGCTCCCTGCCGAGTCGGGAGTGCGATCACTCTTGGGCGCGGGATTGAACGTGGTATGGATGCTCCTGGCCTATTCCTTCGTCTACTGGCTGATTGTCAGTCGAATGCTCGTCCTGCTTCGCAGACTTAGAGAATCGACATAGGAAATCATGGAGAGGGAAATACCGGCACTTCCTCCGGCCTATTTCTCTTTCTTGTCAATCTTGAGGTTTTTCGGGCGATAGAGCTGATGCACCTTTCTGCAGGTCTCCGCAGAGAGCATCACGCAGGCGGAGGCCTCGACCTCCCCCTTAGCCACGTCCTCTGCGAAGACCTCGCATCGTGGCGAGCCGCAAAGACCGCAGTCTATCCCCGGAAGCAGCTTCATGAGGTCTTCCTTTATCTTTACCTGCTCGATCTGCTCGAAAATGCTGCCTTTGTTTGTGGCGATCGGTCGCGGCTCCAGCGGCTTCTCGAGGTAGTAGCTGCCTTGCTGGTATCGTTCTTCCAGCAACTCCTCGATGCCCCGGTCTGCCTTGTCGATCAAGTCTATGAGTGTGAGGAGTTTGCTCCTGGCGACAAAGCGATTGTCGACCGTGAGCGGTCCGCCGATGCAGCCGCTTGTGCATGCCCGGCATTCGAGGAACTCGACATTCCTGATCTTTCCCTTCTCGATATCCTCGATGACCTGGATGATGCTGGGCAGTTGGGCCACCGAAATCGCCCGGTCCTGATGAAGAGCGTGGCTCTCGCCCCCGGTGATCGCCAGGCTCAAAAGCACGCTGGTGTACATGCCCGACTCGGGCAATACTTCGTGTCTTGCCGGGGATGCTTTCTTCCTCTTGGTTATAGCCGCAAGCAGCGGATTGTATATCTCGCGTATTCCAATTGCGAGATCGAGATGGCTCTCGCTCCCTTCAGCCGGCCGCCGAATTGAAGCCATCTTGGCAGGGCAGGGAGAGATGTAGACCGCTCCGATTTCCTCCGGTTTGAGACCCAGCTTCTCAGAGTAGATTCTCTTGACCTCTCGTCCCGATATCTCTCTTGGAGGCTGAAGCGGGATGACCTGTCCGACCATGTCGGGGTACGACACCTGGATCATACGGACTACTACCGGACAGACGGATGAGATAAGAGGATAAGGACCCCTGTAATCTTTCAGATAGTCCCGGATAGCGCGGTTGAATATCGCGGATTCGACTGACTGGTCATGGACCGCGTCGAAGCCGATCGCAAGCAGGCCGTCTACGATGTCGGCCGGGGTAATGGTGCTCGGAAACTGGCCGAAGAGGGTGGGGGAAGTGATTGCGACCTTGAAGCGGAATTTCTCAATGCTCTCCCAACCGTCGGTACAGGCCTGGATGGCCCCCTCCGGGCAGGCAACTATGCAGTCTCCGCAGTCGATGCATAACTCGTCCTTGATCGAGACCTTGCCGTTCCTGACGCGGATGGCATCAGTCGGGCACACCCTCATGCACGCCAAGGTTCCCTTGCATCTCTTGGGGAATACCTCTACTGCCGGAAGCGTCGGACTCATTTCTTCTTATGAGAGATGACTATCTTAAGGCTGGTCCCGACCCCCACTTGCGATTCGATCTCGAATGCGTCCGACGATTTCTTGATGTTCGGCAGGCCCATTCCGGCGCCGAATCCCATTTCGCGCATGTCGTCGGACGCAGTCGAATACCCTTCCTTCATTGCCAGATCAATGTCTTCTATCCCAGGCCCCTGATCTTTTACTTCTATGATGATTTCCTCGGGAGTCACCATGAAGTCGACCTCACCCTTATCGGCGTGAATGACCACGTTCATCTCGGCCTCGAAACTCGCTATGGCCGCTCTGCGGATGATACTGCTGTCGATGCCCGCGGTTTTGAGGATTGCCTTCACTTGGGCGGACACTTCGCCCGCTTTGTCGAAATCCCCCCCTGTGATTGGAAAAACCTTACGGTATATGGCTTCGTCAGCCATCTCAGCAGATCCCATTCAATCCTGCCTCGTGCAGTATTCCGCACGTTTCGAACATCCCGCATTTGGTGCTCAAGAGGGGAATACCGAGGTCCTGTGCAAGCTCTACGGTCTGCTCGTCGGGCTTCTTCCCCCTTATATACAGAACGGCGGAGGCATCCGCTATATCCGCAGTCCGCACGGACTTCGAGTTGATCAAACCCGTGATCAACATCGCTGTGGGTGTAGCGTATGCAAGCACGTCGCTCATCATGTCCGACGCCATGCAGCAGCATACATCCGGGTCGCGTTCCTCTACGGCGTACACGAACTCCGCGTTAACAAGTTTGCATATCTCTGATAGTTTCATGCTGTCTACTTTAACCCCCATTACCCGGTCATGACCGGTTCTCCGGACGGCGGTCAATCTGCACGTCCCCGCCGCACCATCTCTCTGTATGGCCGCAGAATGCGGAAGGTAAGCCGGATGCCGCCTTCTGCGACCGGTCCGTCGTATCCGATCGGGATTCCCGTTCAGTCCGAGCGCCGTCATGCGCCCGGAGAAATAAGCCGCGGCGAAAACCCCTTGGGGTTCTACTCAATCCCGAGATCGTGGAGCTTGATTGCCAGCTCCCACGCGCTCAGGTCGGTGGTGAACAGACTGATCTGTGCTCGATCGGCAAGCTGGATGACGCCCTCCTGAGGCGTCTTGCCCCGAACGAACACGACCGCGGAGACATCCACCAGGTTGGCGGCGGCGATAAGATTCTTGTGCGTCTGGATGGTGATCAACAGGTTGCCGGGCTGCGTGCCAGCCACAATGTCGCTCACCATGTCGGAGATGAAGACTCCGTGTACTTCCTTGTCGTAGAGATCATTGGTGGACTTGAGTCCCAATTTTTCAGCCAGTTCGGAAACCTTCATGTGCTTTCCATCCTTTCACGAGCTGTCCGGTTACATCCGGACTTCATTAGACAATCGTCATTCTATGTCTTTCATGCCGATATCAGCGATTATCTCGGCCTGGCAAAGCTCTATGCTTCCGCGCTCGATACACGGAACGAAGATCACTCTCTTGCCGGGTGTTTTGATTCTTGAATTGAAGTACTCGGTCAGGGCATCGCATTCCTCCTGTGTAACGCATTCGCCTTTTCTATGCAGAGCTTCAGTGCATAGGGCAAGGTATACCCAGACCTCTTCTTCCCCGTCCTTCTTGCCCCTTGCGGCGGCCTTACAGTCGTCCTTGCATCCGACGCACATCGCGAGCGCCTGGACCCTGTCGAGCTTCATCTCCTTGCCGCATTTGGCGCATTTCAGATCGAACTTCACCGTCTGGGAGCTTCCCATGAACCTCCAACGGTGCTCGCCGTCCACGTAGGTGTCCATGTGATGGCGGTCTTCCATGGTGAAGAAATTCGCCCTCTCGCCCGTGTTAAGACATCCCTCGGTTACCAGGTAGCCGCTGCGGAGATTAATGATCGTCCATTCATGTTGGCAGCTCTCGTCAGCCATGGCGCCTCACTCCAGTATTGCGACTCTGTCGAGTCAGGATTCCCCGGTCCTTGCTGTCGGATTCTGGATTCGGAAAGAAAAATCACCTCTAAGCCGGGCAGGTGACATGTATACCGGAAAACCGATCCTGGGACCGTCCGGGAACTATATCATGTTTAAGCCCCGACATAAACAGTTTTTTGAGTTGGGGGGGGCAATTCCAGCCCCGTTCCGGCGGGTCTGGAGGCGTCAGGAGACATTTGCCTCCCCGTCCGAACAGGAAAACCCCGTCTTTTGGTGGAGCGTAGGCGACATGTCAACATACTACCCGGCTTGCCGATCACGGGCTACTACGGCTTCTCGCGACCGTCCCTTTCCCTTCCTCTAGGCTCCCACCAGCAGAATATCGTGTCCTGTGTCACCAGGCCCCGCTCGTGCACGAGCTCCTGGTAGCCGTACATCGCAACCTCCGGGTTCGGCCCCTCCTGGTAGTAACGACGGAGCAGGAACCTCGTCAGTTCCCCGAGCAGCATCATCCCGTCGCCGTCAAGATCCCCGTCGCCCATAACGGCCTCACGGAAGAACACCGACAGGTAGCCCCCGGCGTCAAGCTCGGGTGCGAAGTCGCTCAGGACATCCTCCTCGCTCGACGCGAAGCAGACGATGCCGTCGCGATGAACGATGTCCCTCGCTACGCCGCCGGAGTTGCACGCGTCGAGAACCACCACTGTGAGCATCGAGTCGATGCTGTCCAGAAGCTCGGCTAATTCGTCATCGACCAGGTCGCCGTCCTTCAGGCAGATGGCCTCGTCCATGCGATCCATTTCGTTCGATCGCGACCTTGGTGACGCCTCCAGCTGGTTGCCGTGACCGGAGAAGAAGAACACGAACACATCGTTATCAGTGACCATTTCCCTCATCTCACGGAACGCGTTCTCGACATCCCTGATCTTGGCCTCCCGGTTGGTGAGCACGATCCCGTTCTCGCGCTCCATGAGACCCGATCTTACGAACGCATCGAACATGTTCTCCGCGTCCTCATCGCACAGCTCGGCGTCCTCCCACTCGCCGCCGTAGTTCTCGATGCCCACGAATACCCCGTAGTAATCGGGCTTCTGTATTTCTTCGACAGTCAGCTCGTATTCGCCCGTCTCCGGCGAATAGGACGAGCACAGGATCTCGTAGTCCCCTCGCTCGCTGATAAGAACCGACAGGCGCGAGTCCAGCCCGGCTTCAA
>CAYLVL010000110.1:3013-8486 GCA_964387135.1 uncultured Planctomycetota bacterium | reverse complement strand
ATCCCGTTGGAGAACCTTCCCTGCCAGTAGTTGAAGATCGGCTGACTGCTCCCCGAGTCGTACTCCGGATTCCATCTGAACGTCCACCCGTCCGCATTCAGAACTTCAGGATCACCGAGTTCCTTCCATGACACCCTGAACAATGGGCCCTCAACCGGAATATTACGCAAGGCATCCGAATCTTTATCGTACTCCAAAGACCCGTTGAACATGATGATTCCCTTGACATCGAAACCGGTGTACTCCGGGCGATCGGGAAACGGGTGCGTCAGCCTGATTGTGAGGTCAACAGTGCCATCGCCGTTGTTCCTCAGGGCAACAATCTGAAGGCAGTCCTTGCAGTGGTCCTCGAGAAACTTCAGCGCGTTCAGGTGGAAATGTGCGTCGCGTTTCGGAACGACGTCCACCCGGTCGTGGCTCTCGTTGATGAAGAATGTCCACTCG
Source organism: uncultured Planctomycetota bacterium (assembly GCA_964387135.1). GTDB lineage: Bacteria > JAJVIF01 > JAJVIF01 > JAPKYR01 > JAPKYR01 > CAYLVL01. The sequence goes on along the minus strand of CAYLVL010000110.1, from coordinate 8,042 downwards.
CCCCAGAGACGGTAGGGGCCGTCGGGACGCTCGATCACGCTCGTCATGCGGGTGTCGGCGGGATCGTCCGATCCCGGGATTGGCGGTGCTGTCGGGCCTCTCGCGCATCCCAGAACGAGAGCCGCGACAAGCGCCACGAGTAGATAGACTCTCACTTGAGGTTCCTCCTATCTGCCTTCGCGCAGATCTGATTTTTGCGCACCCTTCCGGCACCATGGAGGCACGCATTTCAACCTAACCCATTTTCATATCATTGTCAAGAGCCGCCTAATTAAGTAGCCGCTTACTTCAGTTCTGGACAGAACACGAAGAATGCAGTTTCAATTCGCACTTGCCAGAGCTCAGATGAGGCAAGACGCGAGAAACTCAGCTCACGGAAGCAAGCTACCTTGCGAAGATGCGGATGTTGTCGATGAACTGCCCTCGGCAGCCGTTGTACAAATCGTCGCCGGTCGAGAAAGTGAACTTGAGTTGGAAGGAGTGTCCGGCGAACGCGGAGATGTCGTATGAATGGTGGCACCACATGATGCTGCGGTTGAATCCGCGAGCGGACAGTGGAAACTCGCCCTGCACCGGGTCAGGGAAGGGATTGAAGAACCGTATCAGTCGCTCGTTACCGGGGCGGACAGCCCATAGCCACATTTCATCGAAATGGGACGGCAACTGCGCTTCGATCTCATAGCACATGTCGAACTCGATCCGTGCCTCGCCGTAGCCGGCAAGATCAATCGGCGGACTCAGAGCGTAACCCTGGTGCGGAGTTGTAGACATGCCGCCCGACCACTGCGGCTGATCCGGATCCCAGTCGCCCAGGAAATTGCCGTCCTCCTCGACTCCATACCACAAATAGTGCATGCCGTCCGTCGGTATGGGAAGTCCGGCATCGAGATTTTCGTCGGGAGGAAGCGCGATAAAGCTGTAGCCGGGATCGTAGGATATGTTCCTGATCAACGGATCGTACAACTGTCGATGGTAGTAACCGTGGAACTCCCAGCCGGTATCCTCCTCGAAGCTCTCGAACCAGACAGGCATCTCTGCGCCACGCGATTCGAGGGTTATCACTTTGTAGTACATCTGATCCGCGTGTGCCGGGAGCGATTCAACCTTGGTTTCCATGAATCCCTGAGCGCGGACTCTCATGAAGTACTCGGTCAGTGTGCCGTTGTCATCCACGCTGATCGGCACGTTGAGCATGGAGAAATAACCGTTCTCATCAGTGAGCTCGGATTGTATGAATTCCTGGATACTTGCAGAGGCCGACCATGAGTCCGGGGAGAAAAGGTCTACTGTCGCGCAGGGAACAGGGGAGCCGGTGGTGTCGATCACCCTGCCTGCGAATCCGGTGATTTCATCCCAGTTTGCCGGACCGCCGAACGGATCGTAGGGATTTTCGAACGTGGGATCATAAAGGCCCAGGTCCAGCTTGACCTCCTCGTCCTGCGTGACAATAACATCGAAGCACTCCACGCCGCGATGCGTATCGTCGAACGGAATCACAAGCAGGTTGTAGATGCCCGTCGTGACATTGACCGCATACTCGCCGTTCACAACCGACACCGGCTCGGGCGAGTAGCCGTGGATATCCTGGTTGGTCACGCTGACAATCGAGCCGTCTAATTCCTGTAGCAGGAACGAGTCCCGGACATGCCCTGAGATTGACTGGTAGTCAGGGATCGGTGTCTCCACCACGGTGATGTCGATGTAGTTGTACAGGCCTAGCGACGGGTCGTCAGTACTGAATGCCCCGATGAGGCAGCGGTAAACGCCCGGGGGTGCATCCGCGCTGTTTGAGATGGGAGCTTCCCAGCGATCCTGATCGGAATTGTATTCAAGGTAGGTGATGTGCCCGGTTATTGGTGTCGTGTCAACGGTGACCTCGCTGATGTTGAGCTGCCAGTCGCGCACCTCGGCGTAGATTATCCCCGCTCCCTGATCGATGCCGGCATGATCGGGATCATCCGGGTAGATCGCGCCGTCGTAGCCGAAGTTGTCGATCTCGTAGGGCTCCTCGCAGTTCGAAGGCCAGCTCGCATCAATAGCGAAATCAATAAGAAAGCGCTTCGGGCCGGGAGGGATGTACATCTCGAAAATTTCCGAGTGCTTTGCATAACGCTGGAACCGCCTCTGCTCTACCGTTTTCGCGTAGGCCCTGAACGGATTGACGTCCTCCTCGGGATGGTAGAGCATCGTGTAGTCGTCCGGATTCAGAAGCCGATGCTCCTTGTCGTCGTAGAAAATGACCACCCTGACATCGAAGCCGTTGAACCAGCTCGGATTCATGAGCGATCCTTTGATGGTGTAGAGATGATTCTGCTCGTCGATTTCAACGAACTCGATATCGATGCAGTTATGAGCGGGGCACCACCAGTCGCTTTCGAGGATGGAGCGGACGTTCAGATGAAGGGCAAGCTCGCGATTGTCGACTACCTCTATCGTCCCGGCCTCCCGATCGAGGACCATCGTGTAGACGCCCCAGATATAGTGGTTTCGGGAAGAAGAGGGTGTCCTCGCGTTGCGCTCGTTGATGGAAGTGAATGGAATCGCGGCAGTCCGGTAATCCGAACCGGGCTCGACGGGATTGCCGCCTGAGCAGGAGAAGATCAGGAACCCAAGCCAGGCCAGCAAGACGAAGCTATGAGCGCGAGGTAATCGGTAAAGCACAGCCGTTCTCCGGACAGCATTATCGTCCGAGGAGTTCAAAGACCCCTCAGCTTTTCCTATCTGCCGGCACCCTGCGGATTATCAGCAAGCATTAACATTATAACACTCAAAGCGCCCGTTTGGATTAAAGACTCGGTCATGTCGAAAGGGTTGCAGGTTTGCCGGGAGGGTCGGCAGGCGGTACAATGAGTGTATGGTCCGCTATGGAAGTGGATGGGCGTGGGTGCTGTTACCCGCTGTCCTTCTTCTGGTGATTTCCCTCCCTTCGCAGGCCCAGGACTCGCCTGATGTGGAACCTCGGTCCGCGACGGATGGGGTTGACGGCGAAACCGACGCCGTCGAAGCAGTTCCCGAGGCGGAGCTGCCCGAGGATATCCCCACGCGGGAGACATTCTCGGCGCTGGATGAGGAGCCAAAAACCCTCGGACCGACCCCCGCGCAGTATGTGCAGGTGTTCATTGGTCTCGCGGTTGTGCTCCTGGTGATCTGGGGACTCAGCCTTGTCCTCAAGCGATTCGTACAGGTAAAGGGGCTCGCCGGATCAAGCGAAAACCTGAAGGTCCTTTACACCCTCAGCCTTACGCCGACGCGCACGCTTTATCTGGTAAGGCTTGCTGATAGAGTCCTGCTTATCGGCGCGGGCGAGGGAGGTCTGCGAACGCTTGCGGAGATCAGTGATCCGGAAGAGGTTTCGCTGATACTCCGGGACATTGAGTTCAAGGGCAATTTCGATCTGAATCCCTTCCGAAGCAGGCTTAATTCGATGATGGGTGAGGAATCGGTGGAGTCTGATGAGGATCTGGACACCCGGCAGCGGAAGCTTAAAGGCATACTTGACAGGTTGAAAACGCCAAGTGATGAATAAACGTTGAATTTGCTATACTTCCGCTTCGCACAGTTATTTTGTAGATAGGGTTCAGGCATATTTTGCGGACGCTGTGATTGGAGCGTCGGTCTAAAGGTAGAACTGAAATGCCACGCGTGCGACGGGGGAGAATCCGTAAGCTCTTCGTAGCGAATCGGGGCGAGATAGCATGCCGGGTTGTCAGGGCGGCCCGCGAGATGGGCATACGCTCGGTTGCCGCATTCTCCGACGCCGATGCGGGCAGCCTTCCGGTCAGGATGGCCGATGAGGTTGCCTACATCGGTCCCGCCGATCCCCTCAGAAGCTACCTCAACCAGGACGTCATTATCAAAACCGCTCGCAGGATGGGCTGCAACGCGATCCATCCCGGTTACGGATTTCTTTCGGAGAACGCTTCGTTCGCGGAGCGATGTCGCCGATCCGGCGTCATTTTCATCGGACCCACCGCGGACAACATCCGCAAGATGGGTGACAAGACGTACGCGAAGCGTCTTGCGGCCGAGGCCGGGATTCCGGTCGTGCCGGGAGTGCTCAGTCCTATCGAGAAAGTGGAGGATGCGCGGTCGATAGCCGACGAGATGGGCTACCCATGCATTCTCAAAGCAGCTGCCGGCGGCGGCGGAAGGGGGATGCGGATTGTCCGGGGCGGGGAGGATCTCGAGAGAACTTTCGAGGCGTGCCGGAACGAATCGATGGCCGCGTTCGGCTCCGACGCGGTGTTCCTCGAGAGGCTGATCGAGAGACCGAGACATATCGAGGTGCAGATTCTCGCCGACGGTCACGGCAACGTGGTTCATCTCGGCGAGCGCGACTGCACCGTTCAGAGACGTCACCAGAAACTGATCGAGGAGGCCCCATCACCCGCTCTTGACGAGGAGCGGAGAGCAGAGATCGGCGACGCGGCGTGCAGACTTGCCCGTCAGGCGGATTACCTCAGCGCCGGTACGGTCGAGTTCCTTCTCGATGAAGACGGTCGCTACTACTTCATGGAGATGAACACCCGCATTCAGGTGGAGCATCCGGTTACCGAGATGGTGACCGGCGTCGACATCCTGAAGCGCCAGATCGCGATCGCACAGGGCGGGAAGCTGGATATCGCGCAGGAGGACGTGACGCTGAGGGGACACGCGATAGAGTGCCGCATCAACTCCGAGGATCCGACGAAAGGCTTCATGCCGACACCGGGAAGGATCGACCAGATCATCTTCCCGCTTGGACCGGGAGTTAGGGTTGATTCGGCGGCGTTTTCGGGATCGCACGTTCCGAGGGAGTACGATTCGCTGATCGCGAAGGTGATTGTGCATGCCGACACTCGCGATGAGGCGATAGCGAGAATGAGGCGCGCGCTTCTGGAACTGAAGATCGGCGGTGTGAGATCGACCGCGAACTTCCACTTCGCGATCATGAACGACTCAGAATTCGTCTCTGGGGATTTCGATACGAGCTACATCGACAGGAACATCGACAGGATCAATCGTGGGGAGTTCGCGAATCCGGAAGTCG
>CAYLVL010000110.1:0-3003 GCA_964387135.1 uncultured Planctomycetota bacterium | reverse complement strand
AGTCGCGGCGATCGCAGCGGCGGTGGAAGCGTTCCTTGCTACGCACTGCCGCACGCCGGAGCCGTCAAGGGGCGCAAGGGGGGCGGACGGCGCATGGAAGATGTCGGGACGCGTATGGGGACCGTGGGATAACCCTTGATATAGATCCTTTATTATCAAACACACTATTGGAAAGGTTAAGGAGCAATGGCTGATCCAAGGGGCAGGACGATTTGTTTCATTGACAATTCCTACATCTTCAGGGGTTCGTACAAGCATCAGTGGCGTGTCGATTTCCGCAAGCTCGTCGATCTCCTGTCGGAGCCGGGACCGATCTGGCAGACCTATTTCTTCGCGAGCGAGGAGGACCCTCCGAATGCCGACCAGACGAACCTCTACAAGTACCTGAAGCTGGCGCTGCATTTCGAGGTCCACCTCTACCCGCTGAGAAAGCGCCAGATGAGATGCAACGAGTGCGGGAACGAGTGGTCGAGCTATTCGGAGAAGGCCGCGGCGGTCGGGATGGCGTCGACGCTCGTGTCTCTCGCCTACAATAACGCGTTCGATACCGCGATCCTGGTAACCGGCGACAGCGACTTTTTAGAGCCGATACACACAGTGAAGGCGCTCGGGAAGAAAGTCGAGCTGGCCGCGTGGCGCGACTCCATCGCGCAGGATTTGGAGATGGAAGCCAGCGCCGAAATTCTCTATCTCGATGAGAACCGCGATGTCCTCGAACGACCGCCGTCGGCAGGCATGGAGCATCACGAAGTTGAGCACGACGCTTTCAGGGAAGAAGGAAGGGAATCGGATGAGAAAGCGGACGTAGAGCAATAGATGGAGAATCGGGCGTTCGGTAGCCCGTTAGGTTAGATGCGCATCACAGTACACGTAGAGGGCAAACGCTTCGATATCGATATCGAGAAGCTCCCTTTCCAGGAGACCGTCGACAAGGTCGTAGTAAACGGAAAGGAAGTCGATATCGCCGTTCCCGCGGACTGGCTCAAGCAGTTCTCCAAGTGCCTTATACTCGGCGATCGCTCCTACCAGGTGGAGTTCGAGTACGACCATCAGGGTCTACCGCGCATGGTCTGGGCGGTGGGTCAGTCGGCGGATGTGACGCTTGATTTCCCGGGCAAGGGGAAGCTCAGGCGTCCGGAGATGATGGGCATGTGGGGTGAGGGCGACCAGGTTCGAGCGCCGCTGCCGGGCAAGGTGATCGGGGTGCGCGCCGTCGTCGGGCAACAGGTCGGGGCGGGGGACCTTCTCTGCCTGCTCGAAGCGATGAAGATGGAGAACGAGCTATACAGCCCTCGCGACGGGAAAGTGAAGGAAGTGCTTGTAAAGGAGGGGGAGAGCGTGGAACTGGATCAGGTTCTGATAACGCTGGAATAAGAAGCGACGACCGGGCGGTCGTTAACAGACGAGGGGAAATCGACATTCGTCAATCCAGCGCCGTCTACCAACACCGAAAGGTCGATGTTCTTGTATTGGTTCGATGGCATCTGGGTGTCCCAAAGCACCCACTTCTGTCCGCTCGGCCAGTACGATCCAAAACGCAGAGAGTCATCAGGAGTAATCGGGGAGATACTCCCCGAACATCCGGTGATGACGCCAAACAGAAGAAACACGAGAAGAGTACTACACCACCGTTGCATTGTTCTATTCCTCCCTTTCTGTTGTTCACTTACTCAAGATCCGGATCGTCTGTGACGATATCGACGAACGTCCATGCCTTATCGCCCTCATGAGGAGGGGACTCATCGTACCGCTCTATAAAAGTGAAGAATCGGTGGATACCATTTCCGTACGGGCACGTCCCGATTCCATTTCCGGTGAACCATCCTTCGTGTTCCGGACACGGAATCCAAAACCAGCTTGGAGCACCATTTCCGCCAAAAACCGGTGCAGGACGATAAAGCCAGTGCGTGCCATACCGATGATTCACCCATTCCTTGTAGCGAAATCGGAACCTATAGCAGTCTTCAGGGACAAAGCCCCGACAGCAATCCTCACATTCTGTGACGGGCTCGCCTTCGTTCGCGATGTTTTCAAAGAGATATGGCTCGGGCTGGTTGGCGGTGATCGGAAAATCGGTGAGAGGGTCAGTGACCGGCACGACCGTCGGCGGCTCCCAGCAGGCCTCCACCGCATAACCTGCAACAACCGGGCCGGGCGGAAGCCAGATGTGGTATGTGCCGCTGACCGATCTGTCATGCGCGAACATGTGCCGCTCTTCGTGCGAGTAGTAATTCAGAAACGCGTTGATGTGCGCCGTGGGAATCCCGGTTGCGTATTTGCCCTGCCAGTAGTTGAAAATCGGCTGGCTGCTTCCCGAGTCCCACTCCGGATTCCATCGGAAGGTGTAGCCGTCCGGGTTGAGAACCTCGGGATCGCCGACCTCCTTCCAGGACGCCCTGAAAAACGGTCCCTCGACAGGTATCCTAGGGAAATCGTCAGGATCCCCTGCGATCGGATACTCGTACGACCCGTTGAACATCATGATTCCCTTTACATCAAAGCCCGTGAACTGCGGAAAGCCGCTGAACGGATGAGTGATCCTGACCGTCAGGTCGATTGTGCCGTCGCCTCTCTTCCGGATCGACTGGATCGTCACGCAATCCTTGCAGTAATCCTCGAGGAATCGAAGCGCGTTGAGGTGGAAATGCAGGTCTCGTTTCGGGACCACGTCCACCCCGTCGTGGTTCTCATTAATGTAGAAGGTCCATTCCCCCCAGAGACGGTATGGGCCTTCATCGGTCACGTCCGACCGCGCCGCCGACATCTGGGGCGCGGAATGCGGGTCAACCGCGGGAGGACTGGTCGGGTTGCGCGCACAGCTCAAAGCGACCATCGCGCACGCGAGGAGCAGAAAAATATACTTCATCGTTTGATCCTCCTTTGTGAGGATTTGCCGACTGTCAGGGAAACACTACGGTCCTCGTTCATCCCCCAAGCCTACCGCTCTTAATCTAGACACAGAAAACGCGATTTGTCAAGCCTAATGGTATCAGGCTAAGTAAA
>CAYLVL010000109.1:0-8507 GCA_964387135.1 uncultured Planctomycetota bacterium | reverse complement strand
CCGGCGAGCAGCAGGAAGGCGTAATGGGCATGCTCGAGTTCCTGAAGGCCGCCAAGACTGGCGCGATCAAGAAGCTGGAGGGCACGGTCGCGGTGGTCGGCGGCGGCAACTCCGCGATGGACACCGCGCGTACCGCCCTTCGTCTTGGCGCGAAGGATGTCAGGATTATCTATCGCCGGAGCGAGGCCGAGATGCCCGCCCACAAGTGGGAAGTCCAGGAAGCCAGGGACGAGGGCGTCAACTACGACTTCCTCGCCGCGCCCGTGGAAATCAAGGGCAACGGCAAGGCGACCACACTGGTATGCAGAAAGATGGAGCTTGGAGAGCCGGATGAATCCGGACGGCGCAAGCCCGTTCCCATAGAAGGTTCGGAGTTCGAGGTTCCCGTTGATCTTGTGATCCCTGCTATCGGCCAGGTTTCGGGTGCCAAGCTCGCGGAAGGTCTTGAGACCGACTGGCGTGGCATCATCGCCGCCGATCCGGTCACTCTTGAGACCGGTGTAGACGGCGTTTTCGCCGGAGGCGACAGTGTGACCGGCCCGGCGACGATCGTGGAAGGCTTCGCTGCCGGCAAGCGTGCCGCGGAGTCGATCGATCGCTACATGCAGGGCCGCGATCTCAAGGCTGAGCGCGATATTCTTCCCCCGCAGGCTCCCAGCCCCGATATCACGGGTGTGGAGAAACAGGCGAGAGCCAGGGAGCGCGAGCTTGCGGCGGCCGAGCGCGCGAAGAGCTTCGAGGAAGTAACAAAGACATTTACCGAAGAGCAGGCCGTAAAGGAAGCAGGGCGCTGCCTGGAGTGCGCCACCTGCTCCGAGTGCATGCAGTGCGTGAGCATCTGCGAGCGGGAGGCCATCCTGCATGACCAGGTCGATACGATCGAGGAGATAGAGGTCGGTACCATCTTGCTCACCACCGGCTTCAAGGAGTTCGATGCAACCAAGACGCCGCAGTACGGATACGGCAAATATCCCAATGTCTACACCAGCCTTGAGGTTGAGAGGCTGCTGAATGCATCCGGGCCCACGGGGGGGGAGATTGTCCTGAGGGATGGGAGCGTGCCCAAGACTGTTGCCATCATTCACTGCGTGGGCAGTCGGGATGAAAAGACCAATCCCTGGTGCTCGCGGGTATGCTGTATGTACTCGCTGAAGCTCGCGCATCTGGTTAAGGAGCGAGCCGGCGCCGAAGTCTACAATTTTTACATCGACATTCGCACGCCCGGCAAGGACTACGAGGAGTTCTACGACAAGATCCTGCAGGAGAACGTGCACTTCATACGCGGACGTGTGTCCGAGGTCACCGACTGGGCCGCAGTCCCCGAAGAAGAGGGCAAGCTTGTTGTCAGGGCCGAGGATACCCTCATCGGCGCGGTGAGGCGCGTCCCGGTGGACATGGTGATCCTTTCGGTCGGCCTTACTCCCCAGCCGGACGCGGACGATCTCGCGAGGAAATTCAACTTCTCCTGCGGTGCCGGTGGATGGTTCACGGAGCGGCATCCGAAGCTCGCCCCGGTGCACACGTTCGCCGACGGTATATTCATCGCGGGCGCATGCCAGGGCCCGAAGGACATCCCCGATACCGTCGCGCAGGCCGGGGCCGCTGCAAGCGAGGCCCTGGCGCTTATTGACAAGGGCTACATTGAGCTGGAGCCCACTACCGCCTACAGGATTGAGGAGAAATGCTCCGGATGCAAGACCTGCATCGCTCTCTGTCCCTATAGCGCAATAACGTTCGACCCCGAGAAGTCCATATCCGTCATAAACGAGGCGCTTTGCAAGGGCTGCGGTACATGCGTCGCCGCCTGCCCCGCCGGGGCGGCCCAGCAGCATCATTTCACCGACGAGCAGATCTACGAAGAGACCAGAGGAGTGCTTGCTTATGTCTGATACAGGCTCCGAAAAAGAATGGGAACCCAAAATAGTCGCCTACTTCTGTAACTGGTGCAGCTACACGGGTTCCGACCTGGCCGGAATCTCCCGGATGTCATACGAGCCCAACACCCGGATCATCAGGGTCATGTGCTCCGGACGCATCGATCCGCAGTTCGTGGTCGATGCATTCCGTGACGGCGCGGACGGTGTGCTGATGGGCGGATGCAACCCGGGGGACTGCCATTACCAGGCCGGCAACTACAAGACCCTTCGCAGGTTCAAGATGCTGAAGGCGATGCTGAAGCAGTTCGGCATCGAGGATGAGAGACTTCGCCTGGAGTGGATCTCGGCGGCGCACGCCGACAAGGTCCAGAGGGTCCTGAACGAGATGGCCGAGCAGCTCAAGAAGCTCGGTCCGCTGAAGCTCGCGGAGATTCCCTCTCCGGAACAAGTTGAGAAACCCGAGCCCGTTGCCGTGGGAGCGGAAGGAGTTGCCCAATGAGCAAGCCCAAGGTCGGATTCTACTGGTGCGCGTCTTGCGGAGGTTGCGAGGAGTCGGTGGTCGATCTCGGCGAGGACCTTCTCGGCGTAGTTGATGCCGTCGATCTTGTGTTCTTCCCGGTGGCCATGGACTTCAAGCGCTCTGATGTCGAAGCCATGCAGGACGGTGAGATGGCCGTCTGTTTCATCAACGGCGCCGTGCGCAATTCCGAGCAGGCCGAGATGTGCAAGCTTTTGCGCCGCAAGTCGCAGCTTCTCATCGCTTACGGCTCCTGCTCTTGCATGGGCGGCATTCCTGGGCTCTCCAACTTCTACACCCGCGAGGAAACCCTCGCCCGGGCGTACGATGAAACCCCGTCCACCAACAATCCCGAGCATATCCGCCCCATGGAGGAGTTCAACGCGCCGGAGGGAATGCTTACGCTGCCGCACTTCGACGACACGGTGAAGTCACTCAACCAGGTGGTCGACGTGGACTATTATATCCCCGGTTGCGCCCCCCCTCCCGCGCTGCTGCTGAACGCGGTCAACGCGATCCTGGAAGGCAATCTGCCCCCGAAAGGTTCCGTTCTGGCGCCGGATGTCGCTGTTTGCGACGAATGCCCGAGAAACGACAGCAAGCCCGACAATCTTTACATTAAGGAATTCAAGCGTCCGCATGAGGCGCTTATCGATCCGGAGGAGTGCATCCTGGCGCAGGGATTTCTTTGCCTCGGTCCGGTAACTCGAAAGGGCTGCGGTGCCGCGTGTCCAAAGGGCAACATGCCCTGCACCGGTTGCCAGGGACCGTTGAGCGGGATCAAGGATTTCGGCGCGAAGGCTCTTTCCGCGATTGCCTCCATTATCGAGGCCGAGGAAGAGACCGAGATCGAGGACATCGTTTCCAAAATCCCGGATTACGCGGGCACCTTCTACCGCTACAGCCTTCCCGCATCCCTGCTTTATCGTAAAGTGAATCTGGAACAGGAGAAGTCGCAATGACCCGTAAGGTCACCATCGATCCGATTACCAGACTCGAAGGTCACGGAAAGATAGATATCTTCCTGAACGACCAGGGTAACGTCGACAGGGCGTACTTCCAGATACCCGAGCTGAGGGGTTTCGAGAAGTTCGCGGAAGGTCGTCACGCAGAGGATATGCCCCAGATTACATCGAGAATCTGCGGGGTATGTCCCACCGCACATCATACCGCGGGCACGAAGGCGCTGGACGATCTCTTCAAGGTCGATCCTCCGTCCGTCGCGAAGAAAATCCGCGAGATGATCTACTGTTGTTTCATGATCGAGGATCACGCGCTGCATTTCTACTTCCTCGGCGGACCGGATTTCATCGTCGGCCCCAAGGCCCCGAAACCCGAGCGAAACATACTCGGAGTCATCGGCGCTGTCGGTCTTGAGAAGGCCAAGGAAGTCATCGGCGTCCGCAAGCAACTCAGAGACCTCGTCTCGCTCGCCGGTGGAAAGATCATCCATCCCGTGTTCGGACTACCCGGCGGTGTTGCCAAGGCTATTTCAGAAGAGGACAAGGAAGCGTTCATCGCAGGTGCCAATCGAGCGGTCGATTTCGGCCTGTTCAGCCTTCAGGCGTTCGAGGATATCGTCCTCAAGAACTCCGAGTACGTCGATCTCATCACTTCCGATCCCTACACCCATAAGACCTACTACATGGGCCTCGTGGACGAAAACAACCATGTCAACTACTACGACGGGAAGGTCAGGGTCGTCGATCCCGAGGGCAAGGAGTTCGCGAGATTCACCGCCCGGGAATACCTCGATCATATCGAGGAGCACGTGGAGCCGTGGTCCTACGTCAAGTTCCCGTACCTGAAGAAAATCGGCTGGAGGGGCTTCGAGGATGGCCCTGACAGCGGCATCTACGCGGTCGCTCCGCTCGCGAGGCTGAACGTAGCCGACGGCATGTCGACTCCGAAGGCGCAGGAGGCCTACGAGAAATATTTCGCCACCCTCGGCGGGAAGCCGGTGCATCACACTCTCGCCACTCACTGGGCGAGACTGATCGAGCTTCTCAACGCCGCCGAGCAGTTGCAGCAGCTCGCCAACGATCCGGAGATCACCGATCCCAACGTCCGCACTATCCCGACCGAGATCCCGAAAGAAGGCATGGGTGTGGTCGAGGCTCCTCGCGGTACGCTTTTCCATCACTACCAGAGCGACGAGCGCGGCGTGATAACGAAAGCGAACCTGATTGTCGCAACGCAGAACAATGCCGCGAGAATCGCGATGTCGGTCGACAAGGCCGCGAAGGGCGTCATCAAGGACGGCCAGGTCGATGACGGCATACTCAACATGGTCGAGATGGCGTTCCGCAGCTACGATCCGTGCCACGCCTGCGCCACCCATTGCCTGCCAGGGGACGTCCCGCTGATTGTCAGCGTGTATGGCCCGGACAACGAGCTCGTGCAGGAGATTCGCAGGGACCGTCAATGAGAATCCTCGTCCTCGGTCTGGGAAACGATCTGATGGGCGATGACGCGGTCGGTATCCTGACCGCAAATGAACTGAAAGAGAGACTCCGGGGGAAGGCGGATGTTGTATCCACCGCGCTCTATGGGGTTGCCCTCATGGAGCTTTTTATTGATTACGATAGGGCGATCATAATCGACGCCGCGCAGACCGGCGACCATCCACCCGGTACTGTCTTCGAAATCGACCCGTCCGAGCTGCGTCCCGTCTCCATTCCCTCACCTCACTACGCCGGGCTTCCCGAGATGATCGATCTCGCCGCGAGAATGGGCCTTGAGTTCCCGAGTGTCGTTAGGATCTTCGCGGTTGAAGCGGAGGATGTCCGGACGATAGGGGCGGGGCTGTCGGAGTCGGTACGGACGTCCTTCGATGAGCTCCTGACGCGCGTGGAAAGCCTCGTCTTAGAATGGCTCGAAGAAGCCGGGCATCATTCGGCCGGGAGTGCTGGCGTCAAGGGGCTGTTGAGAAAGTCGTCGAAAAAAATATAGTTGGAAAATGCAAGGGATGAGCTGCGAGACGGTTCATGTGGACTCGAGTCGGACGGTCACCTGTCGCTTTCGGGAGCCAGGAGACGGAAAGCGAAGTGGCGGGACGAATGCTCCGGCACGTACAGGCGTCATCGCTGGATCGTAGAGGGAAGAATCGCGGAGGCAAAACTCCGTCACGGTATGAGCAGGCCGGTACGAAGAGGACTCGAGAACATACAAATTTAGATGTTGCACGCTGCGATGGCCATTAACCTGAAGCGCCTCGCTTCCTCTCTTTTCATGCCCCTTACAAGGCTTCTTGACCGGTTTTTCGGCTCAACCGGCTCATCTGAAAATCCCTTGCCTATTTCCCCGATTGTACCGCTTTCGCTGTGACCCCTGCTCCAAACAAGCCGGAACCGCCGATTTCCGCAACAGCCCCAAATCGGTAATCGGCGTTGAATGTGAAAGCCCCGCGAGACGCGGGGCTTGGTCATTTGCCTGTACATATAACGACACCGCCTTCCGGCGATGTTTGGCGTCGGAATTCACTCGATGGAGGACCGTCCGGTTCCGATAGTCAGCTCTTAGTGGCGCAGAGATAGATTATCGGCCCGTCTTCACTGACCTTCGCCCAATGGGGCGTGCCGGCAGGCAGCTCGATACGGTCACCGGCCTTCAGCTTGATCTCCTTGCCGTTGACCCCGACGGTAAGGCTTCCCTGCACGATCCACCTGAGCTCGTCCTCGTCATGAGCGTGCTCAGGATAGAACTTGCCGGGCGCGTCGCTCCATGTGTAGCAGCGGAGGCCTTCATCGGCCACCATGGACCTGATGACCTCCAGGTTCGGCTGTCCTTTTGTTTTCTTCCAGCGTGTGATCTTCATGTATCCGTCCTCGCAGGTCGCAGGCTTGTTGACCAAACAACCCCGATTATGCCACTGTTTCATGATACCAAATACAATTCATTTTGAAAAGCTGAACCTACAAGTCCTGACATCCCGATATTATCGGCTCAATCCGTCTTCAACCCCAGCACTTCCTCTACCGAAGCCTCCTCCAGAATCACGCGATCCCAGAATCCCTCCGGGACACTGTAGATCACAATCTCCGGGCCCACAATCCCGTCGGCGGGTGCAAAACGGGCCTCCTCGATCAGGTTCTCCTCTATCAGGCGGTAATATTCCCGGAATACCGCCACCACTCCCGAGAACTCCTCTTCCGCCCCCTCGCGCATGTAGCGGCTTCTGACCTCGCTCGATGTTATCACCCACTCGGGAGCCACTTCCACGAGCCGGTCCAGGGGATCGCGATAGGTCCCGCCTCGCCAGAACAGGGGCGTTATCTCCTCGACGACATACCACGGCTCGGGTACCAGCGGAACAAGCTCGTGCGTATTCAATTGCGGTCCTCCCTGTTCCTCCACGATCACGCTGTGAGCCGGGATATTCGTCTCCACCCACTCAAGCGCGAATTCGCGCGTGTCGGGGAGGGTGAGACGATTGGCGTCTCTGCACGTCACCCAGGTCCCCCTTCCGCCTGTGGCAAGGACCGACAACACGACCGCGACCGCGAGCGCCCAGCCTGCTTTGCCTTTGAGCCAATGGCTCCATGCTAAGGTTCCTGCGATGCTCAGGGCGAGAGCTATGATCCATGAAGTTATCCCAATCCTGAACCTGCTCAACCCCTCCGCTATACCCGGCAGAATGACCGCAAATACCCCGACCAGACCAGGCAAACGCCATTTGCCCGATTCCACTTTCTCGAGCTTGTCAATGAGCCAGCCGATCCCTATCGCCCAGTACGGAACCAGCGGCACAAGATAGCGATCCGAGAACACGTCGAGAGGTGCAAGTCCTGCGAGCGCGAACACAAGTCCGAGGACGATCGGCCAGGTTCGTCGGAGATTCACGCAGAAACCGATCAGTCCGGTCGCCCCGACAACCGTCCACACCCATCCGGAATCCGCGAGGAACTGCCTCAGCGACGCCAGCCATATTCCGCCCGTCGCCTCCATCCCGATATGCCCCGTTCTTACGTGCCAGCCGATCGTCCTCACATCGGTCAGGAATTTGCCGAAATCCAGAATAGCGAACGGGGTGGTCAGGAAGAAAACAATGATGACCGTGAGGGTGGCCCTGACAGCCAGATTGACTCTTGTCCCGGCTTTCTGGCCCGATGGCGCGAACAGCATCACCGCGACCAGTGGCACAGCCAGAATCGCTACTGGATATTTCGTCCCTGTTCCCAGTCCGACCAGAACGGCTGCGAGAATCGCGGGCGCAACATGATTTCCGCGGTTTTCCTCTTGATTCTCGCTATGGCTTCTTGAATTTCTCAGGAGCATGTAGAGACGGTCGATCGCCCACAGAGCCGCGAGGAAGAAGAACTCGGCCGGTATGTCGGGGGTCACGTATCTTCCCTGACGCGCGAGAATCGGATTCAACGCGACCAGGGAAGTCGCTGCAAGAGCCGCCGGTTCGCTCATGAAGCGTCGGCTGAGCAGGTACATCATCCAGACCAGACCCGCTCCGAACAGCACCGTCGTGAAGCGCCCCAGGTAATAGAAGCCTCCGGGAGCGCGAAGAGCGTACGCGATGAACCGATCGCCGGGCGGTATGTCCGGATATTCCTCCGATTCCCACGCGCCCGTCATGCCGCCGACCCAGTACCAGATCTTGTATTCAAATCCCAGGATATAGATCTGGAGGCTCGGCCAGTGGAATGCGCGTGGATTCCAGTCGTTGGTGGCGGCACCGTACTGCGCGCGCGTAACCACCACCGGCTCGTCCGGGTGAAACACCTGCGGCAGCCCGAAATCCAGTCCCCACAGCCTCAGCGCCACCGATCCGAGGATGATAAGAATCAGCAACGTGCGGTACGAAACCGCAAGCGAAGCGCCGACGGCTTTTCCTTGTCGTGCTCCTTCGTTCATGTGGTCCCTACGCCGACCAGAATAGCCGAACGAAGCTCATCCTTCCACTGCATTGCCAGAGGTATGTGCGAAATGCTACCGTGTAATATCAAAATACCGGATGAAGAGGAGATTCGGATGAAACCCGTAAAAAGCGGTTGGTGTTTGATCATTTTGTCGGTCCTGTTTCCGATGGTTTTCGGCTGCGGGGGCGGGAACGAGGTTGTGTTTGCCGTCGGGGCCATCTCCGGCCCGGTCACGCTTGACGA
>CAYLVL010000108.1:0-8528 GCA_964387135.1 uncultured Planctomycetota bacterium | reverse complement strand
GGTTGGCCTACGAGGCCCACGCCGCGCAACCGGATCTGCTGGGCACCGCCGACGGTCAAGCCGCCGGTGAATCTTCCCGACGATTTTCCGATCGAGGCGAACTCGCCGGAGCCGTTCCTCGTGGAGGTCGACACGACGTGCAATACGCTCTGGTACGCTGACAACACCGATCGCGGGGGAGAGCTTTTCCTGAACATACGCGCGAGCGACTGGCAGGGGCGCGACGTTGCGGATATTGCAGCGGAGATCAGCGAGGTGCGGGTGCAGTGTCCCGGGGTATTCGCGGGAACGCTCCTGGCGGAAGAGCAGTGGAACGGCGAAGATTACGCGCACTACGTATGCGATGTGGGCGACTACGGGCTGCCGATCGGAGCGGGCACATGGCCGCTTCTTGTGTCGGTGATCAGCGCGACGGGCAGCTACGATCAGGGATTCCCGACCGTCTTCCCATCGGGTCCGGTCACTTCTTATAGGCTGATTTACGTAACGGTCGCAAACGCCCGCACGGAGCCGTATCCCCTGCCCTATGTCGACGACATGGGCGCCAACACGGTCCCGATGTGGTCGGTCGAGAATGGTCCCGGGCACTCTCCACCGGGAGGATCTGAATGGGAGTACCGAGGCGATCACTGGGGCGTGTCCGACTCGCTTGCCGACACGCATGAGCCGGACATGGATACCACCCTCGTGAGCCCGCCACTCGTGGTGCCGGCCAGCGGGGCTCTGACGGTCAGGTACCTGAGGGCAATGGATGCGTCCGCGTCCGGAGGAGACGCAGGAGGGCAGACGCTGTATCGCATCAACGGCGCATCGTGGCAAGAACTGGGGGGCTTCTTCTCGTACTCAATAGGCAGCGACGCGCACGGCGATCCGATTCCTATCACCGGCCAGAATCCGTCGCTTACCGGACTCACTCCCGGAGACACGATCGAGATCGGCTTCCGTTTCATGTCGGATTCCGGGATGACCGAAGGCTGCGGCTATCACGTGTATCGCGTGGTAGTGCAGGAGTATGCCGCGCTGGGTGTGGAGAAGAGCGACTACCCGATGTTCCTGGCCAACTCCGGCCTCTCGTATCCGTATCAAGTTGCAGTCACGAACACCTCGCCTCTAACCACGCACCTGCTGTGGCTGGGCTTCGACTGGGTGGCGGAAGCCGGATTGTTCGGTGAAATCGGCGAGCAGACCTACACGGTCAACTTCCCGACGGAGGGGAAATACTGGGTGGCGACAAACGCCTACCTGCACACACCGGTCGAGTTTCTTGTATCGGGAGTAGGAACGGATGTGGACGTTTATTCGTACACCCCGGACGCCAGTCCGTTCTTCAGTGACGATTTCGTGGACAACTCGAACGGCTGGGACTTAACGACAGGCGGAGACATCAACGGTGATTTCTGGCAGATCAGGGGAGACGGATCGGGCTGCCTTGACAATCGCCAGGGAACGAGCGGCTGCTATGGAGAGCCACATGACGGCACGCCGTCGGCGCTCCCGGAGAAGATGGCGTTCGTGTCCGTGCCCGTGCCCGGCACGGCCGGCGATGGCACGAAGACATACCTTAGGCTGTTTCACAGGTTCTGGATGTTCCCGATGGACACGCTGATGGTGAGGATCGACGGATCGAATATCCAGAGCGGCCTCGGGCTTCACTACCAGTGCTTCGATCCGTATCTTGCCGCCTATGGCTGGGGCTGGTTCGACAGCATACAGGCTCCGGTTCTCGAGGTGCAGGAATCTGTTTTCTGCCTTGGTGATGAAGTGAACGGCTCAACGATTGACCTTCAGCTTGTCACCGCCCCGAAGAACGAATACCAGAACTGCTACACCGACAGCTACACCTTCGGCTGGCAGATCGACTACATAGAGATGAGCCAGGAGACCGATCCGGCTGTGTATTTCTTCGAGGACTTCAACCGGGGATTCGTCTGGACGCCGGAGTACACCTACCCGTACGATCTGACCGGCGGAGCGGATGTGAACGGCAATTTCTGGAACATTGTGCCTGACGACGAGGACGGCTATCTTACCAACGTGCAGGTCGCCACCGGATGCTGGAACGGGACATCCGCTCCCGCTGTGAACGAGAAAACCGGCCTGATATTTCTCTTCATGCCTCACACGCTTGGGAACCAGGAACTCATCATCCAGCATCGCTTCGATGTGGAGAGCGAAGGCGAGCAGATGCATGTCGAGGTAAATGGAACCCCGATCATGCCCGACGCAGGCTTTGTCTACAACGGCGCGGGTAATTACTGGACCGGCACATCCGGCGGATGGGTGACGACCCACTTCACGCTTCCCGCGCATCCGTATCCCGGCGACACCGAGACGATCTGGTTTGTCTCACTCGCAATGGATGAAAACGACAACTGCCTGTCGTCCGGTTACAGCGGATGGCAGATAGACTGGATGAAGCTGATAGGCTGAGGAGGGGTATTTCGGGGGTCAGGTAAGTTCCTCGATCTGGAGCCATATACGGGGCGCGACCTCGTTCTCGTTCAGTTCCTTCACCCTGACGAGGTACTCCTTTTCCCTGAACTCACGGGTCATGAAGCCGAAGGCGAGGTAATTCTCGCCGATCAGTCGCGCGAGCGCGTCGTAGGAGTCCGACGAGATTGTCATGTTGGTTCGGAGGATGCGGTCCTTGTAGTAGCCGATGTTCACCACCTGGCCCTGGAGCTCCATGACGATCTCGTCAAAGCCCTGCTCGAGCGCGAGATTGAGTATGGAAAGGAAAATCGACTTCACGGAATCCCAGCTCGGATCCTCGAATGCCCGAAAGACATCCTCGATTCTATCACGCCTGCCGGCGGGAACGGATTTCCGGATGATGGGAACCCTTATGATGCCCCTGTTCTCCTGATTCCATTCGAATACGCAGAGCGTGCCCTGGAACCTGAGCTGGTACTGACCGGTATCGAAGTAGTCGGTGAGGAAGATGTGCCTGACGAGATCCCAGTAAGCCTTGGGGATGGCAAGGCCTTTTTCATACTTGCCGTCGACAAGCAGAAAGGTCTGCACTCTCTCGGCCTCGGTGCGGAACAGGATCTCGGTTGCACGGCTTTCCGCGGCCTCAACGAGGATCTGATCCACAAAGGCGAGACACTGCTTGCGATCAGTATCGTCCGACGGAGTCGTCATTCCATCAGCAGCGATGGCTCAAGGCACAACAAACCCTCCGACATGCGTCGGCGGACCCGCCTATTACAGTTTACACCCCGCCGAAGGGTTCAACAAGTGAATATCGTCGCCATTTGCAGATGAAAAAATCCGCCCGCTGGGGGCGAGCGGAAGGTCTGTTCTCCGCCACTTCAGGAATCAGACTTCCAGGTACTCCACGCTGGGGGCATAGGTATTGATGAACTTGCGTCTAGGCTCGACATCGTCGCCCATCAGATCCTCGAATGTGCTCAGGGCCAGTGCCTCGTCCTCGATCTCAACCTTGAGCAGTGTCCTGTTCCCAGGGTCCATGGTCGTGCGCCATAAATCCTCGGCATCCATCTCGCCAAGGCCCTTGAAGCGATTCACAACATATCGCTTCCCCTTGAGCTCGTTCTGCACGATCGCCTCGAGCTCGCGGTCGTTCAGCGCGTAGTAGTCCCTGTCGCTCCAGCGGATGCGGTAAAGAGGCGCCTGGGCGATGTAGATATGACCTCGCTTTATCAGCTCCTGCATTTGCCTGTAAAAGAATGTAAGGGCCAGCGTCATGATGTGACTGCCGTCGACATCCGCATCGGTCAGGAGGATGATCTTGTGATAGCGCAGATTCGTGATGTTGAATTCGTCACCCACCCCGCATCCGATTGCGGTGATTATGTTCGATATCTCTTCATTCGACAGGACCTTGTCAAGCCGGGCCTTTTCAACATTGATGATCTTGCCCTTCACAGGGAGAATGGCCTGAAAACGACGGTCGCGGCCGCTTTTGGCGCTTCCCAACGCACTGTCGCCCTCCACAAGGAACAACTCGCACTTCGTGGGATCCTTTTCGGTGCAGTCGACCAGTTTGCCGGGAAGATAGGTGCCGGTAAGGTAGTTCTTTCTCCTGAGACGCTCCTTGGTCTTGCGGGTTTCCTCTCGCACTCGTTGCGCCGCAAGACCTTTCTGGACGATTCGCTTGGTAGCCGTAGGATTCTCGTTCAGCCAGTCCTTCAGTTCCTCATAAACCACCGAATGAACAAGCCCCTTCAGCTCCGTGTTGCCCAGCTGCTCCTTGGTCTGTCCCTCGAACTGCGGATTGGTGAGTTTCACGGAGATTATCGCGGTGAGACCCTCTTTCACGTCCTCACCGGACAGGTTGCTGTCCTTCTCCTTGATCAGCTTATGCTCCTTGCCGATCTGGTTGATCGCGCTTGTGATGGCGCTTCGGAAGCCGATCAGATGAGTACCACCCTCGCGCGTGTTGATGTTGTTCGCGAAGGAAAGCACACTTTCATGATAGCTGTCGTTGTATTGTATCGCCGCTTCTATGATGACGGGGTGACCCAATTCGTCCTCGGTCTCCCTGACGAAATGGAACGGCTTGGCAAAAAGGACATTCTGCTTCTGGTTCAGGTGCTTGACATAGGCCGCGATACCTCCCGAGTAGCAGAACTCCTCTTCGCGACGGGCGCCGTCACGCAGATCGACAAGCTGGATTTTCAAACCGGCATTGAGATAAGCAAGCTCCCTGAGCCGCCTGCTCACCGTCTCGAAGCTGTATGGAACATCCTCGAAAACCTGCTCGAAGTCGGGATAGAAAGTGGTCCTGTTACCGGTTTTTTTCGTCGCCTTGCTTTTCCTGAGGTCGCCGACGACCTGCCCGCGCTCGTACCGCTGATGCCACACGTAACCGTCCCTGCTGACCTCCACCTCGCACCACTCGGAAAGAGCGTTTACGACGCTGACACCGACCCCGTGGAGTCCGCCGGAGACCTTGTAGCCGGAACCCTCGAACTTGCCGCCCGCATGGAGGGTGGTCATGACAACCTCCACGGCCGGACGTCCCTCGGTAGGATGCATGCCCACCGGGATTCCGCGACCATCGTCCTCAACGGTCACACTGCGGTCGGGATTGATCGTTACGCGCACCTTGGTCGCCGCACCGGCCATCGCCTCATCGATTGAGTTGTCCACCACTTCCCAGATAAGGTGATGGAGCCCCTTTTCGCCGGTGGAGCCGATGTACATGGCGGGACGTCGCCTGACCGCTTCGAGGCCCTTGAGGACCTTGATGTCCTCCGCTTCGTAGTGGTTCTGCTCCGCGCCCTCCCCGTTCGGCTTTCCTGTTTTGGACTTTTTTGCCGGAGGCTTTTCGTCCGCAGGTGGGAAAAGAGTGCGGTCCTCTTCTTCCTCGATTACCTTGTTTTTAGGGGTCATATCACTCTCACTCGTCCGGCTTCCCTGCGGAAGCACAACCTAAACATTATAACGCAAGCGCGCGTGTTTTTGCAGTGTTTTCCGCACCGCATATTCAGCCCGAAAGCCGCTTCCGATACAGGCTCAGGGCGATCCTGATGTATATTGGAAAATCGATAGCAAAAATGACTTTTTCCATCGGTAATGTTTTCATGCAGGTAGTCCAGGATTTAGTTATCACCAGTTAACAGATAACGGGCTTTTCGTTTCTGCCGGTATCGATTCTCGCGACTGAAAGCCGCAATCAGGAATCGCCGTTACCCTCTTCCTCGCCCTCTTCTTCTTCCAGTTCCTCTTCCTTGACAACAAGAGCGCACGCTGCAACCTTATCGCCCTCGTCGAGGTTCATCAGCTTGACGCCCTGTGTAGCCCGACCGATACGACTTATCGTGCTCACCTTCGAGCGAATAATGATCCCCTTCTGGCTGATAAGGAGCACCTCGTCCTCATCGCCCGCGCTGCGAATCGAGCACACGTGACCGGTCTTCCTGGTTACCCTGGCGGCTATCAGTCCGGAGCCGCCACGGTTCTGGAGCGTGAACTCGCCGTATGCCGTCCGCTTCCCGTAGCCGTTCTCGGTGACAATGAGCAGATCCTTGTCCTCGTGAAGCCTGACCATGCCGATGACCGAGTCCCCGGGTCCGAGCCTGATGCCCCTTACGCCACGCGCGGTGCGCCCCATCGGTCTGACATCGGTCTCCTTGAAATGAATGGACTTGCCCTGCGCGGTCGCAAGCATAACCTCGTCCTCGCCGCTCGTATAGCGAACCCATTCGAGGGTATCGCCCTCATCCAGGCCGAGCGCGATCTTGCCCGAGGACGGTATGAATGCGAATTCCTTCAAGGCCGTCTTCTTGACCGTACCGCCCGATGTAGCCATGAAGATGTATCCCTCCTGCTCGAAGGTCAGCAGGGGCAGCACAGCAACCACTCGCTCATCCGGATTGAGGCTGATGAGGTTATTCACCGGAATCCCACGGGCGGTGCGATCGTACTTCGGCACCCGGTATGCCTTCAGGCCGAACACACGTCCGCTGTTGGTGAAGAAAAGCAGGTTGTGATGCGTTGTGGTGACAACCAGGTGCTCGACATGATCCGCTCCCTTCGTGCTCATGCCCCGGACGCCCCTGCCGCCGCGATGCTGGGTGCGGTAGGTCCGCACGGGCATGCGCTTGATGTATCCGGACTCGGTAAGGGAGATCACGACCTTGGTCTTCGGAATCAGTTCCTCCTCGCCGACCTCAATCTCGTTGGGATAGATGGCCGTGCGACGCTCGTCCGCGTATTTCTTCTTCACTTCCAGCAGGTCGTTCTTGATAATGCCGAGTATCTCCTTCGGGTCGGCAAGAATCTCCTCGAGTCGCTCGATCATCTTCGTCAGCTCTTCCATCTCCTGCTGGAGCTTGGTGAGCTCGAGATTGGTGAGGCGCTGAAGGCGCATATCGAGGATTTCCTGCGCCTGGATCTGCGTGAATTCGAAATCCTCCATCAGGCGCGTACGTGCCTCGGTTGCATGGGCGCTGGAACGGATTGTCGCGATGACATCGTCGATGATGTCGAGCGCTTTCAGAAGTCCCTCGACCTTATGCTGCCTCGCCCTGGCCTCTTTCAGCTCGAACTTGGAGCGCCTCGTGATGACCTTCACGCGATGATCGCGATAGGCTTCCATGGCCTCCTTCAGAGTGAAAATCTTCGGCTCGTTGCCGATCAGCGCGAGCATTATCACGTTGAAGCGGGAATGCAGCGCCGTCCGCGAGAAGAGGATTTTCAGGATTGTTTTCGGGTTGTATTCCTTCTTGATCTCGACGACGATCCGCATGCCGGTCCGGTCGGACTCGTCCCTGAGGTCCTGTATGCCCTCCAGCGCGCCGTCCTTGACCAGCTTCGCGATCCTCTCGATAAGCTCCGATTTTCTCACCATGTAGGGAAGCGAGGTGACGACGATCTGGTGCCTGTCGCCCTTGACGGGCTCGATCATCGCCGTGGCATAGACATCGATCGCCCCCCTGCCGGTTTCATAGGCTTCCTTGATTCCGCTTGTGCCGTAAATATTTGCGCCGGTTGGAAAATCGGGCCCCGGGATGACTCCCATCAGTTCCTCGACCGTGCAGTCGGGATTGTCGATCAACATGATCAGGCCGTCGACGACTTCTCCCAGGTTGTGAGGAGGTATGTTGGTCGCCATTCCTACTGCGATGCCCGACGCGCCGTTAATAAGCAGCGCCGGTACCCTTGCCGGAAGAACCTCCGGCTCCTCGCGGCTCTCATCGTAGTTGGGGACGAAATCGACGGTGTTCTTGTCGATGTCGACCCCCATCTCCTCGGCGATTTTCGCGAGGCGGACCTCGGTGTATCGCTGGGCGGCGGGGGGATCGCCGTCGATGGAGCCGAAGTTGCCCTGACCGTCAACGAAGGGATACCTGACCGTGAACGGCTGCGCGAGACGCACCATCGCGTCGTAGATCGCGCCGTCCCCGTGCGGGTGATATTTCTTGTGGGTATCGCCGACAACCGCGGCGGACTTGACCCGTCGGCGATCCGAGCGGTAGCCCTCCTCCTGCATGGAGTAGATGATGCGGCGATGAACCGGCTTCATGCCGTCGCGAACGTCCGGCAGCGCTCTCGATTTGATGACCGAGAGAGCATAGGTGATGTAGGCGTCCTTCATCTGGCGGGTGATGGGGACGTCGATGATATTGCCGTTTCCAGGCTTCTCACCTTCGGGCGGCGGGCCGGTGGTGTTTTCGATATCCTCGGGCGGTTGGGTTGTAGCCACTCTCTATAAACCTTAATCTTTCACGCCGGGCGAAAACCCGGCGAAACGGTCATTCACAAAAGGCCTATTATAGCACCTTGAAGATGGAATTGCGAGAGTTTAATGCGGCCCAGAGCCCGCATCAGAAGCGGGATTGAGGATGCCAGGACAGCTTGCTTCCCTATCCGGCAAACGGCCTGTATTCATGGACGCACGGGATGCGGTATACTGCCCCCTGATGGCATCGCGCTCACCAACATTTGTTGGCCTGGTTTTTCCAATCCTCTTCATCGCAGCCAACTGCGGATCACCGGACGAATCGGGCATCGAGCAAGCCACATCGCCGATGCTTTCAGGACCGAGAAACGTCCTC
>CAYLVL010000107.1:0-8529 GCA_964387135.1 uncultured Planctomycetota bacterium | reverse complement strand
AGAGGCGGTCGTGGGGCAGTCCGGGTCAATTACTGTTCAACTATGTCAAAAAATACCTCCAGAAACTTGTACGAATCTATCAGGACTTCCCCTTCACACCCACTTACCCGAATAACATTCTTCTGCTGTATCTCTTCCCGGCAATGCTCTTGGGACTCGGGTTCTTCACGGGTCCGGGGCGATGGCCGCAGCGTCATGCCGACCGTTTTCTCATTTACTGGCTGTGCCCGTTCATCTTCGGTCTGCCGTTGATATTCATCGAGGTCCGCTACTTCATACCGGTTGTTCCCCTTCTCATTCCATGGATGTCGAGGGGAGTCGAGGAGGCGGCCGGATGGATGGTCACAAGGTTTACTGGCACGAAGGGGATATTCTCGAAGCCTTTGACAGGCCCGGCAGTGACGATTGTGCTCTGTATCTTCATCCTTCTGGCGGTGCCGAAGCTGACGTGGAAGATCACTCGCTGGAAAGACCCGATGGTCTCCTACAATCCAAGGAGGCGGGCCGCCGAGTGGCTGTTAAGGAATGGTTACGAGCCGGAAAGGATCATGGAGTACGCTCATTCGGTGAGCTTCTATTCAGGCGCGCAGAGCATCCTGATACCCGAGGGTGATCTTGAGGACATCATCCGAATCGCGCGCAAGTACGATACGAACCTTCTCTCACTCGATGAGTTCTTTATCCTTAGAGGGAACAGGCGTCCGCAGATCGACTACCTCTTTGACGTCGACGCGCCGGCTCCACCGGAGCTGGAGCGGATTTACGTGGATATGACACACCCCGAGCTCATGCACGTTATCTATCGCATCCGCTCGCCGGAAGAGACGGAATCTGAAGCAGACTGGTAGTGATTCATGATTGAGCTTCTCGGGTCGATACCGCTTGCTGTGCTGATTCTCGTCGCCACTCACGAGGCAGGGAGGCTCGTGCTCCATGTTTTCCATCTCAGGGACAGGTTTCTTGACACGCTTGAATACACGCTGGTGAGGTGCGCGCTGGGGCTGACGGCAATCGAGCTTGTTGTCACGCTTCTTGCATGGGCGCATATTCTCTACCGCCCGGTGCTCTGGATTCTGTTCCTGGCCCTGCTGGCAAGCGCGTTTGTGTCGGGACGACAGGCGATTGCCGAGACGGTCGGGAGTCGAATCGATCTCTGGCGGGAGATTCGGAAGCTGCCGCTCAATGCGATCCTTGTGGCAGGCGCTGTTCTGGCGCTGCTGATGGATTTCGTGCTTACGTGCGTGCCGACGACGGCATGGGATGCTCTCACGTACCATTATCCTCTGCCGGCGATATGGCTTAACGCGCACGGATTTATTCCACGTCTCGACATCTGCTACAGCGAGCTTCCATGCGCAAACGAGATGCTGTTCGCGTTCGCATTCGGGCTGGGCGGGATACGCGCCGACGGTACCGGTATCGGACCTCTTGCCGCGAACCATCTGACATGGGCCGCCGGATTCTTCTCAGTGCTGGCGCTTATAGCGATCGGTCGACGTCTGGGAGCGTCGGCGGAAAGCTCATCGGACAATCGCGCGATATGGAACTCATTCACGCCGGGGCTTGTAGCGGCGGTAGCGTTCCTGAGCCTGCCGATTGTGTATGTCGAGGAGATGGAGGGCGGCTATATCGACAACTTCGTCGTGTTCTTCTCCCTTCTCGCGCTGATTGTGCTGCTGGAATTCAAGGAGAAGAAGAACGCATCGTTAATTACGGTCCTGGGGCTTCTGGCAGGCGCGCTGCTCGCGTCGAAGCACACGAGTCTGTTCCTGAATGCGATCATCATTATTGCGCTTATTGTCTGGATCGTGCGGACATCCGACCGAAAGGCACTCTGGAAGGACCTTGGATGGGCGATAGTGCCGGCAATCGCGATTCCCCTGCCCTGGTACTTGAAGAGCTTCATGCATACCGGCGATCCGTTCTGGCCGTTCTTGTCGAAGCTGATAAACCCCGACGCTCTTTTGCCGGACATAATGTACTGGTCGAACCCGAATGTGGAGCACTCGATCTTCGGCTTCATCACCTACATCCCGCGCCTGACATGGGATGAGTCGCTGGTACAGGTCGATTTCCGTCTCCTGAGCTGGTACTTCCTGCCGCTGTTGCCGTTTACTATTTACTGGAGCTTCGGCGGGATGAAGGCGAGACTTGTTGCGTTGACATCGTGGATTATGATCGCCCTGATCTACATCCTCGCGCCGGGTGAGCCGAGGTATATCCTCGTGGCGTGGGCGCTCTATGCGGTGCTCGGAGCATGGGGGCTTTTCGATCTCGCCGGCAGGGCGCCGTGGATCGTGCGGTTGATTCTGCCGATACTGCTGATCATCCCGATAGGGCTGTCGCTTGTCGACCGAACGAGGGAGCTGAACAATCGTGTCCCGACGATTCTCGGGCTCGCGACAGTGGATGACTACTTCGAGAAGAGCCTCGACATCTGGCCGCTTATTCGTTACATAAACGAGGAGACCGAACCGGGCGACGGCGTGGTGATGGTCGAGCCGCGCATTCACTACATCCAGCGGACGTATATCGTCTGGTACCCGTTTCCAACACCGCCCACGAAACACTGGGATCAATCAGAATTCTATGGCTTTGGAGGATTAGTGAGCGAATGGCGACGGATGGGAATGAGAAACCTGATGTTGGCGTACGGGCCGAACTATCGGGCGATCGCGCTCGCGAGCTCCCAGGCGGCGCTTTGCAGCGATGAGGGTCGTCTGTCCTCGTTCTTTGCACCCGTTCCCGGCTGGGTTTTCCGTCGGGCGATATACGCGGAGCGGGGAATGTTCCTCAATGAGCGCGGCAGGGCCGAAATAGATGAGTCGGGAGAAGAATTGCGGTGGGATTACGATGTCAGGTCCATTGATCAGATTGCACATCTTTTCTGCTTTGCAATTCCGGTGTTCTCCGACGAAAGATCAGGGATGATATTCCGCTTCGGAGTGGAAGCTTCCACGGAGGAAGAGCATTGATCTGGGGAGTGATCACATTCCCGCTTCTCGTTCTCAGCCTGTATGGTCCCGGTGAGTGGCTCAGGTTCAGAATCCTCGGGAGCGAGCCGTTTGCAATCAATCGAATCGCGCGGGCGTTCGGGTTCGGAATCCTTGCCAACGCCCTTCTGATGACCCTTCTCGGCTTCATTCATCTCCTGCATCCGATAATCGCTGCGTTCTTCACAGGTGTTCCCGCGCTGGTTTTCTGGCCGGTATGGTGGAGAGACATCGCGCGCCTTTTCAGGAAAGACACCTGGACGTTCAGGCCGACACCCGGCGCGGTCGAGATCGTTTTCATCGTGATCATCATCGGGATGGTTCTGCTTCGAGGCTTCAACGCACTCGCGCCGAATATCTCCTGGGACGCGACGAGCCATCATTATCTTGTGCCGTCCATCTGGCTGAAGAACGCAGCCGTAAGCGACCTCCCGAGCGTGATCTATTCGTACTACCCATCGCTGACCGAGATCGGGATCGCGGGCACAATGGCGCTCGGGACGGATTTCCTGTCCAACCTCTACGGCTGGCTTTTCGGAGTCCTTGCGATTCTGCTTCTCATCGGCATCGGCCGGAGACATTTCGGACTTCTGGTCGGCTCGCCTGATGACGATCGGGGATTCGTCGCACTCAAGCTGGGTGACCGAAGCTTCCGGATCAGTCTTCCGAGATTCGCAGGCATCATGGCCGCGCTTCTGTTCACACTATTTCCCGGTGTGGGTGTGCAGACGTCGGGCGGTTATGTCGATCTACCTCTCGCCTGCTGGGTGCTGCTGACGATTGACCTTCTTTTCGAGTTTCACAGGAACCGAAATACCGCGACACTCATCGCGGCGGCGCTGTTTGCAGGAGCATGCCTCGCGACCAAACACATAGCGCTTGTCATCTTTCCCGCGTTTCTCATTTACCTCGTCTGGACACTGTTTCTCGACAAACCACCCGATACAGCCGGACCCCGATGTCCCTGGCGGATGCTGCTGATATTCGTGCTTGTCGCGATTCTACTCCCGCTGCCATGGTACATCCGCAGCGCGTGGTTTACGGGGAATCCCGTCTATCCATTCGGGCTTTTCGGGCTTCCGACACCGCCGCAACCGCCGTTCAGGCTGTCGAGCTGGATACGTCCGGACTACCAGCGGTCGCTGATCGGATTTTTCACCTACTGGCTGCACCTGACGTTCATCCCGACGGTCGGGCACGCGCTGGGACGCAATTACTCTCTCACGTTTCCATTGCTTCTGCCTCTTGGCGTTCTTATCCCGAAATTGAAACCGTCCGGGCGTCTGCTCGCAGTCCTTGCAGCCCTGTCGGTCCTGGTTATCTACGCGTTCTTCCCGGTTGAGACAAGGTACCATCTGCCTTTCATCGCACCGATCGCGCTGGTGCTCGCCCTTCTGGCCACGCGATGGCTGATGAATCCGCCCGAATGGTGGACATCACCTATCCTGTTGATCGGGATGGCAGCGATGCTCTACTACATCGGGTACCTATTCATCGAGTTCAAAAAGATCGCAGTATGGACAATTGACCTTGCCGCCGTCGCCGTGATTCTTGTCACGCTGTCGAGAACACGAACGCTCAGGACAATCACGATCTCGATTTTTCTGCTCGTAGCGGGGATCGGCGGACTTGTCCACGATATCCAGAAGGACCTTGATGAGGTCGAGGCACGGTACAAGGTGGTCATGAATCTCGAACCCGAGGACAGGTATCTGCTCCGATGCTCGCCGCGCAATTACGGGAGCATTCATCACATCAATCACGAGATGGACTGGCAGAACATGCGAATCCTCGCGCTGGAGCCGAGGCTGTATCGGTTAAAGGCGGACTGGGTGACATGGTTCGGCTTGAAGGAGCAGAAGGTACCGACCACTCCGGAGGAGAATGTCGCGATCTGGTATCGGGGCGGGTTCACTCACATTCTTCTCGGCGACGATGTGCAGGTGAAGGCGCTGATGTACTACAACATAATGCACATGGACGGGTGGGATGTGCCTGGCGCAACGCCGGAGGAGATGATTGACTACCTGCGCGAGCATCCGGAGGAAGACACCGTCTATTTCCGTCTGCCCGACCTCTGGTACAACTTTCTTGGGGACAGGTTCGTGCGCAATCGTCATTTCACGCATTTCTGGCTGCCGAGGGAAATTGATAAGGAGCAATATCCCACGCGAAGCATCGATATGGAGACATACTATGTCGCCTCCCGTCTGGATATCCTGACCGACCCGGAGCGTCTGGCGCAGTATGCGTTCATCCGGGACTTTCGTGAGTTGGTGGCATCGGGGGGGCTGAAGGTAGCGTGGACCGACGAGCTGACGCTGCTCTTCGAGTGTGACTATCCGGCGTACCTGGAATCGCATCCGCGTGTCGATTTGGAAAGACTGGGGTTGACCGAAAACTGACAAGCGCGAGCCCTGAGTTACCCGCATCCCCCCTTCTCCCCTTTTCTCCTTTCTTATTCTTGTTCTTATCTTCTTTGTGTCTTCCTGCCTTCGTGGTTCTCTTCTTTGTGTCTTCCTGCCTTCGTGGTTCTCTTCTTTGTGTCTTCGTGCCTTCGTGGTTATTTTTCATTTATCTAATAAGTCAATAATAGAACCACAAAGGCACGAAGACACAAAGAAAAGGAAGAGAGGATCAAGTGCTCGTTTCGCTCTTGACCGCCCCCCTGCCCCGTGATAGCATTCATTCTCCGGGAGCAAGACCAGGAGCGGATTTGGCTGGAGCAGGCTGCGTGATAGACGGGTGAGAGAATACATCCTGCAATTACCGTCGTTTGAGGGCCCGCTTGACCTTCTGCTCCACTTCGTTCGCACACGCGAGCTTGATATCCGCAACCTCCCGATCGCCCCCATCTGTCACGACTACCTGGAGTTCCTGCGCGCCTGCGGGGAGATCGACCTCACCCTCTCGAGCGAGTGGCTTGCCATGGCGGCTCGGCTGATCTATATCAAGAGCTGCACGCTGCTTCCGGGACGCGCTCTGGACGAGGCACCGGGCAACGAGAGCCTGTGGGATGTCGAGGATCCGAAGGCGCAGTTGATTCGGGAATTGATGGATCGGGAGCGCCTTCTCGCCATAAGAAAGGTCATGCCGAACCTCCGCAATCGCGAATCCCGAAGCCTTTCGAGCTTTACCCGAAGCGAGCGGAACGGCGAGGACGAAATCGGGACAACCTATGACCTCGGCGAGATCGGCATCTTCGATCTCCTCGACCTCTACCGTCGGGTGCTTATCAGGAGGGAGAGGCATCGTCCGATGGAGATCGAGGTCAGGCAGCTCAGGTTGAGCGAAGTAATCAGGGAGATACTGTCGAGATGGCTTCCGAGGGGGGCGCGGAAGTTTTTCAGAGCGTTGTTGCCGGAAGAATTCAGCCTGCATCAGGCGGTAATGACATTTCTTGCCATTCTGGAGCTTGCAAAGATGGGCCGCGTGCGGTTGAATCAGTCCGGCCCGTATGAAAGCCTGTCGATCGAGCGGGTGAGGTAGCGACATCGATAATATGAAGGATGGTGGCGGGTGTTGGAGCAGGATAGCCGACATAGAAGCGTGAAAGACCTTGTAGAGAACCTTCTGTTTCTGTCGCATGAGCCCCTGTCGCTGAAGAGGCTCGCGGAATCGCTTCCGCATTCGAAGGAAGAGATCGCTGCCGCGCTGGATGCGTTGCAGGCCGAATACCAGGACCGGGGTCTGAAGCTGCGATTTGTATCGGGAGGATGGGAGCTGACCACTGATCCCGCTCTCGGCGAGGAAGTCCGGGGATTCTTCAACCTCCAGAAGCGAAGGCGCTTGTCAAGGCAGGCTCTGGAGACGCTCTCAGTGATCGCCTATAACCAGCCGATCACCCGGGCCGCTATCGAGGCTGTGCGGGGCGTCCAGACGACCGGCACTTTGCAGACGCTGTTGGAGGCCGAATTGATACGCGTTGTCGGTCAGAAGGACACGCTCGGCAATCCCTACCTGTACGGAACCACCGACCATTTCCTCAGGCATTTCGGCCTGGCTGATATCAGCGAGCTGCCGCCGCTCGAGTTCGAGCGCGAGGAGCTCAGGCCGCCGGACGGGGAAGCCGGACGGGTCGAGGCACGGAAGCAGGCTGAAGGAGAGGATGTCGAAGGAGAGGTCACATCGGTCGAATTCGGCTTCGTGCAGGAAGGCGATGAAACTGAAAAAGATGTTCAACAGAAGGGTGCGTAGACCTCGGGCTGCGCTCTTCGCAGTCGGTTTCATAAGCCTGCTTTTTTCCCTCCCCGTTGTAACCGGACCCCCGCCGCCTGTCCTTGAGTGTCCCTCGTATCTGCTGATGGATCCCGACACGGGGGATGTTCTCTATGGTCGCAGTATCCACGCAATCAGGGCTCCCGCCAGCACTACCAAGATGATGACCGCGCTTCTTGCGCTGGAGCTTGGCGAGCCTGACGATCTTGTGACTGTCAGCTATCGCGCCGATACGGAGTCGGGATGCAGTCTCGGACTAGCAGAGGGTGAGCGCATCCCTCTTCGGGATCTCACCTACGCAATGCTCGTGCGCAGCGGAAATGACGCGGCGGTGGCCATCGCGGAGCACATAGGCGGGAGCGTGGAGGCATTCTGCGATCTAATGAACGCGCGCGCGCAGGAGCTTGGCATGCGGGACACGTTCTTCGCGAATCCGAACGGCATGCCCGATGATCTTCATCACTCGACCGCTTTCGACCTCGCCCTCCTCGCGAGAGAGGCTATGACCCATCCCGAGTTTCGCGAGTGGGTTTCGACCCAGGAATTGCACTTCGAACAGTTCGGGGAAAGAGAGGACGTGACCTTCGAGACCACGAATGAATTGCTGGACACCTACCCGCTCTGCGACGGCATAAAAACCGGTTTCACAAATGCCGCCGGATTCTGTCTGGTCGCCAGCGCAACTTACAGGGACAAGTCGCTCATTGCTGTAGTGCTCGGATGTGAGCAGGACCGCCAATGGACCCAGGCGCTTGACCTCCTGGACTACGGTTTCTCGCTCTACGATCCGGATTATCAGGCGTTCAGGGACCTATATGACGAACACGCGCCGTTCTGAGGAACGCGGAGCCCATATCACGGTTTTTCCACTCGGATTTCCTCAGGCTTTCCCCGCAGGCGAACACTCTCCGCTCATCTCATCGAGGGTTTCAGTAATTCTTTCGACCACTTCTTTGGCGGCATCATCGGTGAGATCGATCCTGGTCGCGGCGACTCTCGATGCTCGATAACACAGACCATCGGCCCCGATACCCAGGCCAGCAGCGATGCTGACAGCATCGGCCACATGGACGACATCCACCACGATGTCATGATCTGGGCGGTTGTCCGGATCGTGATGCCACCTTACGGCATTGACGATTTCTCCGGGAATACCCCATTCCTCGAGCAGAAACGCGCCAACCTCCGCGTGATCCAGTCCAAGAACTCCCTTCTCGGCAAGCTCGAAGGAGAGCCCGTCGGCCAAGGCCCTCTTCATGATCTCCTCTGCACTAATCTCGACGAATGTCCCGAGGATGATCTTGCCGATATCATGGAG
>CAYLVL010000106.1:0-8537 GCA_964387135.1 uncultured Planctomycetota bacterium | reverse complement strand
GCGTCCCAGGGGCATTCCGGATGGCCACCCATCGGTAGGGAAACACGTGCGGGAGCCGATCGCAGGGCCATCATGGCCGCAGATTGCCGATCACGGCGGCGGGCGCATGATCACCCGACCTCTGGAGGTCGTCTGGGGCATCGCTCTTTCCCTTTGGGTGCTCTATTCAAGGCTGGACTTCATCTGCCCTTATTTCAGGGATCCCGATGCGGTCAAAATGGCGTTCGGACTGGGCCAGCGTTTGCAGGGAATCCACTATAACGAGGGTATCTTCTATCAGATCGAGAAGCAGTTCGGCAGCTACCTTGTCTTCGAGGGTCTCGCGCGGATTTTCAGAGTCGACATCGCCGGTCTCGAGCATTTCATGGGCATCACGTGCGCCGTGTTCATGATCGGCATCCTCATCCTGAGCTTCTCCCTCGGCTACATGATCTGGGGACGTCGAGTCGCGCTGGTAAGCACCACGGTTCTTTCACTCAGTCCGATGATGTGGATCACCGGTCAGTATCCCACATCACTTGTACCGGCGTTCTTCTTCTTCATGCTCGGCGTGTGGGCGATGGTCGTAAGTTACCGGGTAAAAGGCGGCAGATGGTGGCTGGCCGCATCGGCGATTCTCTTTACCTGGTCCATCTTCATGCGCCTCGACATGTCGCTCGGTATGCTGGTGCCGATCTGCTACGCGCATTTCGTCGACCGCAGGGGCCTGAGGCGAGCTCTGATCCTGTACGTCATCGTCGCGCTCGGAGTCGTGGCGATGTTCCTGCTATTAGGATCCATGGGAATCGCACCTGCCGAGGTTTACGATGTCGGACCGCATCGTCCGGATTACGGCCGCTCCGTGCTTCTGAACTGGTGGGGTATGGGGCCGTTCCTTTTTGTCTTCGCGTTTGCGGGATTTGTGTATCGCTTCGTATCCGACCGAAAGCCGCTGCCCTTCATCTTCTTCTGGATAGTCGGCTTCAACACTTTCTACACGGGGCATCTCTATTCACCCCGCTATTTCATCCCGTACTACCCGGTAGTCGCATGGCTCGCCGCGTTCAGCATCATCGCGCTCTACTCGTGGCTTGTGAGAATCGTTCGATACAACCGCCCCATGAGGCTTGTTTTCATGCTGTTATTCGTGGCCGGAGCGCTGTCGATGCTCACCGTGAGCACAATTAGGGAAGGCGACGGGGCAACCCGCGTAACCTGGGGAGAGACGATCACCTATAAACGCAATCACGGTCTGTTCCCCACCGGCTCCGTATGGTTCTACATGCAGGATTTTCGCCGTGGCCAGGGATTGCAGTACGCGTGGATTGAGGACGGCGCGCGGGGTGTCGCGCTTGAGCTTTTCGATCCCGAATCCGCCGTTTTCGAAAGACAGCAGGCGCCGACCTACATAGGTACTGAAAGCCAGACCTTCCTCAACTACTTCATGCTGGCGAGCGGGTGGGAGTATACGCAGCAGCTTGGACCGTTCCTGATCTTCAACAGGTCCGTTCCCGATGACGGCGATGATGCGCGGACGCTGATGGTAGAGACGGCCTACCTTGCCGATGAGCCGGTTCCGGAGTTCGGTTTTCTTGGATCGGTTCTCAGAATGCACCTGTTCGTGGGTCGCGAGACTATCCCGCACCTTGTCGCCCGGGAAGGCGAGGTCGGCGTCCCGACGCTGACCGCCGCGTCCGGATGGCGCCGGGTATTCAGCCATGGCGGACTCGATGTCATCGCTCCCTCCGCGGAAGCGAGGCTGTTCGACGGCACCATCGAGTGCGAGAGAAAGCTCTACAGGTTCTTCCATCTCGACCCGCTTCCCCGGATGCACATCGATCTGACAGGCTCGGGGGACTCGTCGCGCCATACCGGTGGTGAAGTTATTTCTCGCGACGGCACGATCAATGATGAATTGATGTCATATAAGGAGCAGTTTCTGGAGGACGTCACGGAAATCACGTGGAGATCGCGGGTCGAGCCCGGGCGATGGCTCGCGCTGGCGGTGAATTACGCGGCCTTCATGCATAATGCCGACATCTACATCAACGGCAGGCTCCTCGAGGATCCCCAGTGGCTCGGCAGGAATATCCCCGGCTACATCACCCTCAGATGGGACATCTGCCTTGTGCCGCCTGAGTATCTCGATTCGGAGGATGTCGAGTTCCGCATAGAGTCGGGTCTCAGGGGCAGCATTTTTGATATATACTGGGTGCAGCGGAATTACCCCGACTGCCAGTACCGGAACGAAACGGCGCGACCGCTCGATCTGGAGTTTGCGGACATCGAGTGCGAGCGATAGTGCCCGCTTCTATTCCGGCTTCCTTGCGACGAACAGCGATATCCGCCAGTCCTGGAATACCCTCGTGGCGAACTCGAATCCCGCCCCGACAAGCCACGCCACCTGCTGCTCCGGCATCGCCGGTGTATCAATCATCAATCCCTCGGCCTTCTCGCCCTCCCGGATTTCGTCCATCTCATCCAGCACCGACTCGCAGCCCGGGAAGTCCGTCATCGCGCTCTTCTTCCGGAAATCGGCGATGCTCTCCGCGATCCTGCGCACCGGCTCGGGCAGCTTCTCGTCCGTTATGTCGGCGTGAATGAGCCAGCCTCCCGGTCGGAGCACGTTGAGAATCCGCGTGTAGATCTCCCTCAGGGCGTCGTGCGGAAGGTGTCCGAGCGCGCTGTAGTGCACCGCGAGGTCGATCGGCTCGTCGATTATATCCTCCCACGGGTCGCGGAAATCCGCCTTGGCAAGAGTAATCTGCCCGATAAACTCGTCAAGATTCCGTCTTGCCGTTTTCAGCATCTCCAGTGAGTTGTCGATCGCGTAAATCTGCGCGTCCGGCCTGAGTTCGAGAATCTGCGCGGTGAGCATACCGGTGCGGCAGCCGAGTTCCAGCACGTTCTCCGGATGCGGTTCAATTGCGTTGATTATGTCGAGGATGACGGAGTGAATCTGGTAGCGTATAGGATCGATCACCGGCTGAAGGCGGTCGTAATGCTCCGCAAGTCGATCGAAGTAGCCGATCTTGCTTTTCTCAGCCGTCTTTTTTCCTCGCTTCCTCGGCTTTTTCTCCGTCGTCTGGGCTTCCATGAATATCCTTGAAGGACAGAAGAATCCGTCGATGGTGTCATTTTCCTGCGGCATTTCTATGTCATCGGCGCGCGAAAAACCGCCGCGCCGTCTCCTTTCTCACTATATTATCCGGCAACCGTCGATCGGCTCTATCTCATGGATTTAATGAAACCCCTTTGTTCAATGGGCTTTCAGGGCGGTTGGGTCCGATTGCATTGAGTGCAATCCGATTGTCCCGATTCCGCCGGAATCCGGGCCGGCTTTCTCCTGCTGTGCTACACTTACCGCCCTGTAATCATGACAGACACAAGAAGAATCACCCTTGCACACTCCCCCGACAGCGACGACGCCTTCATGTTCTGGGCGCTTGCCGAAGGACATGTGGTAGTTGATGGAATCGAGTTCGAGCACACCCTCGCGGACATCCAGACCCTTAACCAGGCTGCGCTCAAGGGGCGGTACGACATCACCGCGATCAGCGTACACGCCTATCCCTATGTGTCGCATGAATACGCGCTCATGAATGTCGGCGCGAGCGTCGGTGACGGCTACGGTCCGTCGATTGTCGCCCGCGGGAACCTTGCGATGGACGACCTTCCCGGGCTCACCGTCGCGATTCCCGGCTCGCT
This sequence comes from uncultured Planctomycetota bacterium, assembly GCA_964387135.1. Classification (GTDB taxonomy): domain Bacteria; phylum JAJVIF01; class JAJVIF01; order JAPKYR01; family JAPKYR01; genus CAYLVL01. The sequence goes on along the minus strand of CAYLVL010000106.1, from coordinate 4,850 downwards.
CACCACCGCAGCGCTTGTCCTGAGGCTGGCGATTCCGGAGATAAGCACGGTGGAGATGGCGTTCGACAGGATCATCGAGGCTGTCAAGAGAGGTGAAGCTCCCGCCGGTCTGATAATCCATGAGGGGCAGATTACCTACAGGGAGGAGGGGCTCGAGCGAATCGTCGACCTGGGCGAGTGGTGGCGCCACGAGACCGGTCTTCCGCTGCCGCTGGGAGCCAATGTGATCAGGCGCGATCTCGGCGAGGAAGTGATCGCGAAGGTTGTCGATGCGGTTCGATCGAGCATCGCCTACGGGCTGGAGCATCGCGCGAAGGCCATGGGTTACGCGAAGGAGTACGGTCGCGATCTGAGGCAGGAGCAGGTGGACAGGTTTGTCTCGATGTATGTCAACGACTTCACACTGGATTGGGGAGAGAGCGGACGCAAGGCCGTTCATGAGCTTCTGCGACGCGGCTCGGAAGCCGGGATCGTGCCCTCTGTCGACCGGATCGATTTCGTGGGATAATCGTGGTTGCGGGGAATGGATGATAGTCATGAAGCGGTCGGATTCTGGAAAGAAAAATGGCGGTCCGGGACCGATTCTGGAGGCGGAATCGAGATTCCTGGACGCCCTTGAAACGCTGGATGTCGACGAGATCATGGCCTGCTGGGCTGACTCCGACGATGTCACGCTGGTTTATCCCGGCACCGACCTCGCGATCGGGCCTGAAGATGTCAGGTCGGCGTGGGAGAGCGTGCAGAGAAACACCAGCAGGCTGGAGACGGTCCTGGAACCCGTGACAGCGGCAAGGGCGGGCAGTATGGGCTGGACATTCCTCGTCGGCACGCTTGTAAGCACCCACGGGGATGAAACCCTGTCGGTGGAAGTGTATGTGACGAATATCTACCGCCTGGAAGCCGGCGAGTGGAAGCTTGTCCACCATCACGCTACCCCCGCTCCGCATCAGCCCTCGTACCTCGAGCAGAGACTCAATTAGCGAATTGCCCTTGAAATCCCTGATACATGGCGGTTTCATGGACAGGCGGTGAGCTCTCCGTTATAATCGTCCACTCCTGCCGTACGGGAGCTGAAGTGACGGATCAGGGAGTTCGAACAGATGGGTAATATCAAGAGCGACGGCTCGGAATCCGCCGTGTCGACCGAGTTTCTGATCCCGGGCATCGAGGACGCCTTCATTTGTCCACCCAATGGGGAGGTGGCCCGACAGCTTGCCGAGCACTACGCCGGCATCCTTGGATTGATCGGGGAAGACCCGGACCGTCAAGGGCTCGTCAAGACACCTTGTCGCGCCGCGGAGAGCCTTCGCTTCCTGACCGCCGGTTACTGCCAGGACATAGAGGCGATTGTGGGCGACGCGATCTTCGAGGACCCCTGCGACGAGATGGTGATGGTTCGGGATATCGAGATGTACTCGCTCTGCGAGCATCACCTGCTTCCGTTCTACGGCCGATGTCATGTCGCGTACATCCCGAACGGCAGGATTATCGGGCTCTCCAAGCTACCGAGGATTGTGGATGTCTTCGCTCGAAGACTGCAGGTGCAGGAGCGCCTCACCAACCAGATCGCGGATACCATCCAGGAGATTCTCACTCCCAAGGGAGTAGGAGTTGTAATCGAGGCCTACCACCTCTGCATGATGATGCGGGGAGTCCAGAAGCAGAACTCCAAAACCATTACCAGCGCCATGAGGGGAGGATTCAAGAGGTACTCCAAGACCCGGATGGAGTTCCTGAGGCTTATCGATCTGGGCAGCGATCTCTAGAAGGTGCCGATTGGGGATGGGATCAATGCTTCTCGGCGGCACCCCAGCCGAGTCTTCGTATCAGTCTGCGCGTTTCGAACCTGAGTATTTCATAGTACATGACGATTCTCTGCGCGACTCCGGGCCAGTAACCGCGTTTCTCTTCCTTCGTCCGATGGGTCACCCCGTGCAGGATGACTTCCTTCACCCTGATCGCGCCCGTCTTCCAGAGCTCGGTGAGGGCGCGTTCGATCCCGAATCCGACCGAGTCCATGTCCAATCCGTCGAGAGCCGACCGGTGAATCGCTCTTTGCCCCGACAGCGACGGTGTAATCATGTGGGCCAGGTCGGTGTGAATCCGTCCGCCACGGAACACGCCCACGGTCATGTCGGCCTGTCCGTCAAGAACCGGAGCCAGAAGGTCAGTGATGTGACTCTCTTTCATTCCGACCAGGTCTGCGTCCAGGAACAGGAGGACCGGCTCGCTGACAGCCTCCATACCCGCGTGCATGGCCCCTCCCTTGCCCCGGTTCTCGTCAAGACGAAGGACCTGCACACCGTCCACCGATGAGGCCTGTCGCGAGGTGGCATCGTCCGATCCATCGTCAACCACGAGCACCTTCCCGATCCGCGGGTGCCGAGCGGCCAGTCGAGCGACCGAGGCTACAGTGCTCTCTTCGTTGTATGCGGGGATAATGCAGGCTGTATCGAAAGGCGGTTCCGACATCCGGGTGCCCCACCAGCGGGTTCGGAAGACATCAGTTCAAGGACGGATTGGGTCTCCAGCCGGCCAGTTTCTCGCTGAAGAACTCTATGTCCAGCCCAAGGCCGAACTCGTAGTCGGTATACTCGGTCCTGACGGTTGCGATTAGATTGCCGTTCGCGTCCCTGACCTCGGAAGTTGTGCCGATAAGGAGCGTGAACCCGTCCACCTGCCCGTACGTGTAGTTGATGGTGGTGACGAGGTTCTCATACTGCCTCGTGGAGTGCGTGGCGACTGTCCTGACCTTGCGGAAGTCCTCCTGCGCGATGTAGTACAACCTGTTGTACATGGCGAATGCCGGGTCTTTCGGCGTGGTGCGGATGACATAGCACGCAACCCCGTCGATCTCCGCGTCGCGCTCCCTCTCGAGCTCCATGCTCTCCAGGAAAACGATCATCAGGTCATCATCGAAGTAATACATGGGCTCGTCGTCGACCATCTGGAGCTGGAACGTCGGCGCCATGAAGTACAGATCCTTCTCCACCACGTCATTGGTGTCCACGGCCGTCCTCGTGGTTATCTCGGTGACCTTGCAGTGGTAGTCGTTGATGTTCGGAGATGTCGCGAGTTGATCGCTTTCGTAGTGAATCATCCCGTCGTATATCTCGATCGCGCTCAGACGGTCGGCATCGGCCGGCATAGCGCAGAAAAGAGCCAGCATAACGAGACTCGCGATAATCGGGATTCGGCTCATGATTTCGCTCCCTGTGCGGTAAATCGGGCTCAAGTATACCACAACACCCTTTGCAGACGCGGGGCGTATGTCTTCACAATGGATTAGGATGATGGGAAACAGGATCGGGTTCATGCTCTCAGCCGCCCTGATCGGCGCCGGAGCCCGGTCGGGCCTGTCCCACCCATTCCCCGGTCAGGGCGTGGATTCTCTGCCTGGCAAGCTGGTAGGTTTCCGTGTTGTAGCTGTAGAGCGAGTCCTCGATCAACCCCCTGTAGTAGAACACAGCCCTTTCCGTGTCGTTGAGTTTCTCATAGATACGCCCGAGGAGAATGTACGCATAGTGGAACGGCTGTTCGTTCGACCTGACATTCTCTTTCCTGCTGTAGACCTGGAGGTACATATCCCGGGCCTGCTCGTACTCGGGTATCGCCGCGGCCTCGTCTCCCTCCCGCATGGCGAGATCCCCGAATGCCTCGTGTATCTGCCCGATCTCGTAGTACGTGTAATAGACCGCATTGGACAGTTGCAGACCCTGCTCCAAAGCTTCCAGGGCGAGATTCCACTGCCGTCTTCCTTCTTCAATGTCACCGGCCTGGATCGCCTGCGCCCCGAGTGACCGGTGAGCCTGCCCGAGCGAGAGATAGAGCTGCCAGCGTATCGGCGGCTTTTCCAGGAGCCAATCGTCCACTATGAGCGCTCGGTTCGCCCAGAACACGATCTCCTCGTAACGCTCCTCATCCTCCAGGAGACGAATCAGTTCCTTGTAGTATTCGACCTTCACCGGGTAGTACTGCGCGGCCGTCATGTAGGACTCGATGGCCCGACCCCGACTGTATGCGACATCGGCTTCATACTCTTCCGCTTCCTCGGTCAGCTCATCGATCTGCGCCTGTATTGCCGCTTTTTCTTCATCGGTGGGCGCTCGCTCAAGATCGCCCTGCAAAACGTCAATCTGGTTTCTCACATTTCGTGCTACATTCTCCGCCAGCGTCATCCGAGCCTCGTAGCCCATCGCCAGCGCATAATAGGTGTCCGACTGGGGATAGAGGAGCTGCCCTTCCTCCAGATGCTCGATTCCCGACACAACGTCATCGTAGGTGTTTTTCTTGATCAGCGAGAAGCCATGGAAGAACTCGGCGCGACCGTTCGTCGGGTCGAGCTGATAGGCGCGCCGGAAGAAATCTGCCGCTATTTGTCCGATTTCGCGTTTTCTCGCGTCGGATGTGTCGGTGCCTATGTTTCTGAGTGCCGCGATGCCCTTGACAACATAGTACTGGCTCTTGAAATTGACGATCTGCGTGTACACGCCCCAGACCGACAGAAGGATGCAGATCACCATCAGCGGAAGCGCGATCTCCATCCGGAGTTTCCTGTGCAGAGTGATATACCAGTCGGCAGGATACTCGCGCGATGGCTCCGCTTTTTCCAGAGGTCGTGATTCTTTCCGCGACCTCTTGCTCCTTTTCTTTGCCGGTGCCTGCGCTGCTTTCGCCTCTTCCTCCGAAATCCCGGCCAGGTGCTTTTTTCGCTGCACCATATCATCATCTCGTCCACCTGGTGACAAGTGGACTGCGCAGAACTTAAGTTCAGGTATTTTCGCAATTGGGTCCAGTGCATCATTGGTAATCAGGTTTGCTGAGGCCTCATTATAAGTAAAGGGCATCAT